>CAMBYC010000067.1 GCA_945871875.1 Sphingobacterium thalpophilum | reverse complement strand
ACTGGTTTTTTTAGTAACCGTTGGTTAACTTGTATTTTAGTAAACCCATTAGAATCTGGTGGAATTACTAGAGAAGATATCAGATTGAAATTGGAATCTGAAAATATAGAAAGTCGACCGCTTTGGAAACCGATGCACAAACAACCTATCTTTGAGAATTATCCTTATTATGGAGATAATATTGCCGAGCAGTTGTTTGAAAATGGACTTTGTATCCCTAGTGGATCAAATTTATCTTCAGAAGATTTATCTAAAACTGTTCAGATTATTAAATCTTCAATGTAAAATTGTAAAAAAATATTAAATGAAAATTTTTCAACATCGTATTAATACAAGTGAAGGACTTTTAAATACACCTGCAGAATACGGTATTGAGCTTGATTTAAGACCAAATGGGAATGATATCATTTTGCATCATGATCCTTTTGTAGAGGGTGAAAGTTTTGAAGTTTTTTTAAAAAAATACAATCATTCTGGTATAATTTTAAATACCAAAGCAGAAGGAATGGAACAAAGGTTAATGCAATTAATGGATAAATACAATGTTTCAGATTACTTTTTTTTAGATTTATCTTTACCATTTTTAATAAAAACAGTTAAAAGTGGGTGTAAAAAAGTTGCAGTCAGATTTTCTGAATATGAACCAATTGAGTTTGTTTCAAAATTTGAAGGGTTAGCTGAATGGGTTTGGGTTGATTGTTTTTCTTCAAATATTTTAGATAGCAATAATTATAATTATTTAAAAAAGCACTTTAAAATTTGCATTGTTTCTCCAGAACTTCAAGGTCATCCGATAGAATGGATTACAGATTTTAAGAACCAATTTACAAATTTTGAAATTGATGCTGTCTGTACTAAAAAGCCCTCATTATGGTTATAAAAAAATTAACAGATATAAGTATTGAAGGAATAGATTTAATTTTATTAGATCTAGACAATACCATTTATAGTTACGATGTTGCACATGAAATAGCTTTAAATAAAGTGTTTGATAAATTTTGTAATTCAACAAATAAAACGAGATTATTTATTGAAAACCTATTTCTTGAGTGCCGTAAATCTGTTAAATTAATTCATAAAGGGAAAGCTGCTTCACATTCTCGGTTGTTTTACTTCCAATTAATGGTTGAGAAATTATTGGCAAAAACAGATATAAACTTAATCTTAGAAGCCTACAATTTATATTGGGACTCTTTTATAAATGAAATGGAAATTTATGAAGATGCTAAATTATTTTTACAAAAATGCTATTCAAATAATACACCAATCATTCTCGTAACAGATATGACTGCTGAAGTACAATTTAAGAAAATTATTAAATTGGATATTGAGAAGTATTTGAATTTTATAGTAACTAGTGATGAAGCCGGAATTGAAAAGCCCAACGAGTTTATTTTTAAATATGCTATTGAAAAATTTATTTCAGAAGTAAAAAGTATAAATAAAATCATTATGATTGGTGATGATCAAATAAAAGATAATTTCTTAACATCTGAATTTGAAGTAATTAATTATCATTTGTATAAATAATAGTATTCAATCAACATTAAAATAATCAGAGCAGTTAGTTTTAAAATTTATTTTCTGAATCTAATTTTATAAAATTATAATGAAATTCATAAATTCTTTCAAGTTATTAAATTCAGAAATATTAAAAAATCTTTTTTTTAAAAGTAATTTATTCAAAGTTGGCTTATTGCTTAAAGTAATATTGTCATTATGTTTTTCTTCCCTTTTTCTTAGTGATTTATTTCTACCTTTTGTTAAATATGCAGTTTCTCATAATATTCTAGAGAGCTACAAAGATTATTATGCAATAAAATCAAATGCTTTTCCCTACCCTCCCTTAATGTTATATATTTTAGCAATTCCCGAATATATATACACATTTTTAAGAGGTAACGTCGACATAAGCTTTATTGATTTGTTAGTAATTAGAATTCCCTTAATTATTGCTGATTTTATTATTCTTCTAATTTTAATAAAGCTCCTCAGAAATACAAAGCAAATTTTAATTTGGTATTGGTTTAATCCAATTGTAATATATATATCCTATATCCACGGGCAACTAGATATTATACCTACTGCTTTTTTATTTTTATCACTTTATTTTTTATTTAATAATAGGCTAGTTTATTTTTTATTGTTTTTAGCTGTTTCTTGCTCAATAAAATTTCATATTATAATTGTTGTTCCTTTCGTAATTATTTATTTATTAAAATCTAGAAAAATTTCATATTCCCAATTGCTTAAGGGTTCACTTGCTTTCTCGATTTTATTGTTTTTGTTCAATTTTCCCTTTATATTCCAAAATGAGTTTATTCAAATGGTATATAACAATAGTGAGCAAGGGAAAGTATTTGCCTCATTTTTGAATATTTTTGAAAATTATACCATACTGTTAATTCCTGCTTTTTATATTATACTTCTCTATTTGTTTATGGATTTTAATTTCATAAACCGTGACATTTTATTCATATTTCTAGCTCTAAGTTTTGGAATTTTTACCTTTTTTACAGTTCCTGGTCAAGGTTGGTATCTTTGGAATATGCCATTTTTGGTCTATTTTATTATAAGATTTAAATTAAAATCTCAACTTCAGTTTGTATTTTTAAATGTATCCTATTTCCTTTTTTTCTTGTTTTATTCAAAATCAGATTTCCCTTTAGTTGCTCAATTTATCAATCCAAACCTTCGAAATCAAAATAATTTATATCAATATTTGAAATTGCATTTCGTAAATGCAGATGTAATTGTTCAAATAACTTTTACTTTATTAGAAGTTTCTTTGCTTTTATTTTGTTTATCAATTTTAAGAACAGCTGTCTCACGATTACGCGGTTTGAAAATTTATCACCATCCTTATGTAATTGGTATTTGTGGAGATTCTGGAAGTGGTAAAAGTACTATCACTTCTAATCTAGAATATTTGTTTGGAATAATAAACACAGTTACTGTTAAGGGGGATGATATGCACAAATGGGAGCGTGGACACGACAAGTGGAAAGAGTTTACGCACTTAAATCCCAAAGCAAATTGGATTCACAATGATTTGTCACAATTATTGAATCTAAAATCTGGCAATAAAATACTACGTCGTTCTTATGACCATGATACTGGAAAGTTTACAGAAGAGAAAAGTATATTACCAAATAAGATAATTATTTATGAAGGTCTACATTCGTTTTATTTGAAAGAAACTAGTAAAGTATATGACTTGAAAATATTCATGAAGCCTTCTGAAACCCTAAGGAAATTCTGGAAAGTAAAGCGGGATGTTTTACATAGGGGTTATTCGGTTGAAAAAGTTTTAAGTTCATTAGAACTTAGAAAGAATGACTCTTTAAATCATATATTAAGCCAAGAAGTTGAAGCTGATATAGTTTTTTCTATTGAAAATTCATCTCCTATTGATTACTCAGACATTCATGCTGACCCCCAAATTCAATTAAGGATTTTATGTAGTAATGATATTTACTTTGAGAAATTAATTGATTGTTTAATCCAAAATTCTAGTTTATTAATAACTCATGATATTAATATTACTAAACAAGAAATTTTAATAAATGGGGTAATTACTAAAGAGGAAATACAATACATTGCATTGATTCTTATTTTAGATATTGAAGAATTAACAGGTTCTGCTCCTATTTGGAGTGATAACTTTGAAGGGTTAATGCAATTGTTTTTACTTTTCAACATATTTGTTAA
Source organism: Sphingobacterium thalpophilum (assembly GCA_945871875.1). GTDB lineage: Bacteria > Bacteroidota > Bacteroidia > Chitinophagales > Chitinophagaceae > Pollutibacter. The sequence continues at coordinate 14,839 of CAMBYC010000067.1, read as the reverse complement.
ACTTCGTCAAAAAGATGTTTTGTTTCAATAATTACAATTTTAATTTCTAATGATTGATTTTCTAAATAGTATTAAAGATTTATCAGTCCCATACGCAGAAGGATGGATACATGTACAGGGCCCTGGCGGAAATACTTCCGTAAAAGTGAATGATATAATGGCCATTAAGGCATCTGGTTTTGAGTTTAAAAATGTAGTGGATGGTCAAGGTGTTGTATTAACAGATTTTAAAGCAATTGCTGATAAATTGGCATTGAACTATAACGATAACGCATTAGAAAGTACTTTACCTATTGTTTTAGAGTCATTCCCAAAGGGTTTAAGAGCTTCTATGGAATTTGAATTTCACTCAATCTTAGACAATTACGTTTTACATACACATTCAGTTGTTGTAAATATTGTATCTTGTTCTGTGGGTGCGGAAGGTTTATTTAAAAAGATATTTAACGACATTGGATACACTTTTATAGACTACTTTATGCCCGGTCATCCATTATCGGCTGCAATTTTTGTAGAAAAAAGTAAAGGAAGTATCGCACCAATTATTTTCCTAAAAAACCATGGCATAATTGTTCATGCAAATTCAATTTCGGAAGTCATTGAATATTATCAATTGGTTGAAACTAGAATCCTTAATTTTTTTGGAATAACATTGAATGATATCAATGCTTTGGATAATAATATTGATGTTCTAAAAATTGCTGATGAACATTTTTCAATTCGCTTAAATTTGCCAAATATAAATATTCTTAATATTAGTAGTAAAATACTAGTTCCAGATCAATCTATTTTCTTTAAAAATAAAGTTTCACAAGAAAAACCTATCGCACCAATATTCATTTCCCCAAATGGTGATGTTTTAATTCAAGGTTCTCTTAAATTTGTAAATTCAGCATTGTCTATGCTTAAAATGGTTTATTTCATTGCAAAGTCACATCAAGAGTTAAATCTAGAAAGTGAATTTATTGTTGAAAATGAACTGGCAAAATTGCATGGTCTTTCTTCTGAAAATTATCGATTATCAATTTTATAAATTAATCTATGCAAGTTATCATACCTATGTCTGGCGAAGGATCTCGCTTTAAAGCTGCCGGATATCAAAATCTTAAACCTCTTATTTCAATTCATGGAAAACCATTGATTGAATATGTAGTTGATATGTTTCCTGGTGACCATACATTCATTTTTGTTTGTAGGGAAGATCATGCAGAATTATATGATTTCGATGTGTATCTGCCTTCTTTGGTTCCCAACGCTAAAGTGGTAAAAATAAAACCTCATAAATTAGGACCAGTTTATGCTGCATTACAAGCTACAGAGGTAATAAATCCCAATGAACAAATTATATTGTCTTACTGCGATTATTACATGCGTTGGGATTTTAATAAATTTATTGAAAAAGTTACTGCTAGTAATGTTGATGGAGATGTAATTTGTTATAAAGGGTTTCACCCACATTTGCTACATAAAAAGAATGTTTATGCTGGATGTAGGGTTGATGAAAATAATAGCTTGTTAGAAATCAAAGAAAAATTTTCATTTGAAGAAAATAAAACTTTAGGTTTTCATTCTTGCGGTGCTTATTATTTTAAGTCTGGCAAACTTATGCTTGATTATTTTAACCAAGCAATTGAAATAAATAATTCTTTAAATGGTGAGTTTTATGCATCACTAGTTTTTAATCAATTGATAAAGGATAATTTAAATGTTAGTGTTTTTGATGAAATTGAACACTTTTGCCAGTGGGGAACTCCTGAAGATTTAGAAGAATATTTATATTGGTCAAAAATATTTTTAAACAACAATTACAAATGAATATATTAATTCCAATGGCTGGCCGCGGGGAACGATTTATTAAAGAAGGCTACAGTATTCCTAAGCCTTTAATTCCCGTAAACAATGTGCCAATGGTTATAAAAGCAGTTAAAGATTTGCCTCCTGCAAATAATTACGAATTTATTATTCTTAAAGAACATTCTGATAAATATAAAATTGAAGTAGAAATAAAAAAGCATATTCCAAATGCAAGTTTTACTATTTTAGATCATGTTACAGAAGGTCAAGCTTGTACATGTTTGCTTGGATTAGAGCATTTATCTCAAAATGATGAAGTATTAATTGGTGCCTGCGATAATGGGATGATTTATAACTTAGCTGAATTTGAATCTTTGAAAAAAGAATCAGATGTTTTGGTTTTTACTTTTAGAAATAATGTTACTGTTTTAGAAAAACCTGAGCAATATGGCTGGGTTAAGGTCTCTGATAACGGCTTTAAGGTTGAAAGCGTATCAGTAAAAAAGCCAATCAGCCAAAATCCTATTCAAGATCATGCCATAGTTGGAGCTTTTTGGTTTAAAGAAGTCAATATCTTTAAAACAATTACTGATAAAATGATTTCAGAAAATAGACGCATCAACAATGAATTTTATGTTGATGAATGTATAAATGATGCAATTGAATTGGGTTATCGTGTAAATGTTTTTGAAATTTCTAACTATATATGTTGGGGCACACCAAATGATTATTTAACTTATTTATATTGGCAAAATTATTTCAATAAATCTTCAATCTAATTATGTTATCTATAATTATTCCTTGCTACAATGAGTCCGCTAATCTACCAACGCTAGCTCAAAAATGTGTTGAATTGTTAAAAAGCAACTCCGATGTAGAAATTATTTTAGTTGATAATGGTTCAAAAGATGATTCTAAATCAATCTTGAACAACTTAATCAATATCAATTCAGACGTTAATCTTAAGACTGTTCATGTTGAAACCAACATAGGTTATGGTTTTGGTATTTTATCTGGATTAAATGCTGCATCTGGGGAAGTTTTATGTTGGACCCACGCCGATTTGCAAACAGACATTTTTGATTGTGTAAAAGCTTTTAATATCTGGAATGTAGAAAAAAAGGATTTTACTCTCGTAAAAGGGAAACGAAGGGGTAGGGGATTGTTTGATGTATTTTTTACCTTCTCTATGCAGGTTTATGTTTTTATAAAGCTTCATGTAATGCTTAATGACATCAACGGACAACCAAAGTTGTTTTCAAAAAAATTCTTCGAATTGATTAAGACAGATGCACCTAATGATTTTTCATTGGATTTATATTTTTTATTTAAAGCAAGTAAAATCGGTAAAATAGTTGAATTTCCTGTCTATTTCTCCCAACGTTTAGCAGGAGAAGCAAAAGGTGGCAGCGGTAACTTGAACTTGAAATTAAAATTAACCAAAAGAACTTTGAGTTTTATCAATGATATCTCCAAAAAGTCTTTATAAATTCCCCAAATCATCTTTTTTAAACTTAATCATCCTATCTTTTCCTTGCATATCTTTTTGGATTGTAGCGTCATACCCAAATTTCGCTCCCAATTCCATAACTTCTTTTGAATGTTTTTCATTGCATTCAAAGAATATCATTCCTCCTGGCAATAAATTGTTTGTAGAAAAAGTCAAGATCTTTCTATAAAATAAAAGTGGATCTGCATTTTCTACAAACAATGCCAAATGGGGTTCGAAATCTTTTACATGTTGCTCAATTTCAACTGCTTCAGAAATTGGTATATACGGTGGGTTGCTGATAATAATAGAAACCTTGGGTAAATCTGCCCAATTGTTTTCATTTAGAATATCAAATTGTTGAAATTCAATTTCACAATGATGTATTTCAGCATTTTCACGGGCAACAATTATTGCACCTTCGCTAATATCTAGTGCATAAAACTTTGCTTTAGTGAATGAATTTTTAATTCCAATTGGAATACAGCCACTCCCTGTGCCAATCTCTATAATGTTAAGTCCTGTTCCACTTTTATCTTCACAACTTTCTATAACCCACTGAACCAGCTCTTCTGTTTCTGGTCTGGGAATTAATACTTGGCTATTTACCCTGATTTTTAGACCCATAAACCAACCATAACCCAATACATACTGAATAGGCATTCCAATTTCCAATTTTGATAAATTGATTGCCCAATTTGATTCTTGAATTAAACTTAGATTTTGGTTATTATTCATCAATCTGTCAATTCTAGACATTCCAGTAATTTCTTCCATTACCCATTCTGTAATATTAGCAGCTTCCCTCAATTCATATCGAATCTTGAGTTTTTCTTTCATCAATTTTGAAGCTTCTTGAACTGTCATCTTGCAAACATAAATTTTAATTTAGATTTGCAGTAATGGAAATACATTCTGCATATATGCACCGATGCCTTCAATTGGCAAAATTAGGCTCCGGTTATGTGGCACCTAACCCTTTGGTTGGTGCATTATTGGTATATGAAAATCGAATTATCGGTGAAGGCTACCATGAAATGTATGGTGGTCCGCATGCCGAAGTAAATTGTATCGCTTCCGTTAAAACTGAAGATCAATCTCTTATTGCATTTTCAACACTTTATGTTTCTCTAGAACCTTGTGCTCATTTTGGCAAAACCCCGCCTTGTTCAAACCTTATCATACAGCATAAAATCCCCAAAGTTGTAGTCGGCTGCAGAGATCCCTTTCCCAAAGTTAATGGAAAAGGAATCGAACAACTTCAAAATGCTGGCATTGAAGTAATTGTTGGCATTGAAGAAGAAACTTGCAAACAATTGAATAAGCGATTTTTTACCTTTCAGCAATTGCATCGCCCCTTTGTTGTTTTAAAATGGGCTCAATCTAGCAACCTGAAAATAAATGCTTACGGAATAGATCGATTATTTATTACAAATGACTTTAGCAATAGATTGGTTCATAAATGGCGAAGCGAAGAGGCTTCAATTATGGTTGGAACCAACACTGCATTGGCAGATAATCCAGCTTTAACTACCAGACTTTGGTCGGGACGGCATCCAGTGCGTATTGTAGTTGATTTGGATCTTCGACTTCCTCAAGATCTGATTTTGTTTAATAGAAAGTTTCCTACAATTGTTTTTAATTCCATCAAAGATGAAGAAGAAGAAAATTTATTGTATTATAAAGTTGATGCTGATGAAAGTTTGGCGATTCAAATAATGCAAGCATTATTTGAATTAAAATTGCAAAGTGTTATTATTGAAGGCGGTTCAAGGTTAATTCAACATTTTATTGATGAGGGAATTTGGGATCAAATTTGTACAATTACCAACAATAATTTAGTCGTTACCGAAGGATTATCTGCTCCTGAACTACCTTTAGCAAAAAAAGAAAAGGAATTTAATTTGTTGACGGATACCATTTCAATATATACTCCATTATGATTTATTTAGCACTTGCGATTATTTTTACCTCTTGCCTTACTTTGGCTTTTAAAATTACTGGGAGATTTTCGATTTCTACACTACAAACAATTGTATTTAATTACATCACTTGTGTGGTAATTGGATCTATGGTTAATGGTCAATTTCCAATTAACAAGCAAATTGTTGCTGAAAATTGGTTTTGGTGGGCGGTGGCAATGGGTTCAATTTTTATAGTTTTGTTTAATATTATTGCTTTTACAACTCAATCTTTAGGGGTAGCAGTTGCTTCTGTGGCAAATAAATTGTCTTTGGTTATTCCTTTTTTGTTTTCTTTTTTGTTGTATGGAGATGCTTTGACAGTTACAAAAATAATAGGAATTCTTTTGGCTTTAGGTGCAGTAGTGCTTACTTGTTGGCCTCATAGCCAATTAGAAGGTTCAACATTAAAGCCTACACTTGGTTGGGCATTTATTTTACCTGTTGTATTGTTTTTTGGAAGTGGCTTTTTGGATGCGATGGTCAAATATGTGGAAGCCAGTTTTTTAAATGCACAAAACAGCAACAGTTATTTTATTACAGCCTTTGCTACTGCAGCTGTATTAGGTGCTATAATTCTAATTGTTTTAATCCTATCAGGGAAAGAAAAATTTGATCCAAGGTCGATTATAGCCGGTATTTGTGTTGGGTTTCCCAATTATTTTTCAATTTGGTGTTTGGTAAAAGTGCTTAAACAATTTCAACAAAACAGCTCTGCAATTTTCCCGATTGTAAATATTGGTATTGTTTTATTTAGCACTTTGATAGCATTCTTCGTTTTCAGAGAGAAATTATCTAAACTGAATTGGTTTGGAATCGTAGTTGCAATTTTAGCTATCATAATGTTGAGTATTTAAATCTTTTTTAATTAAAATATTCTAGGTGCCAGTTTACAAAACGATAAATATCGCCACTACAGGAGAATTTAAAGATAGAGGAAGCAAGTTTTTAGGATATGCATTTCCATCTTCAACCATTGAAACTTGTAAACTTCATTTGGCAGGGGTAAAAAAATTACATCCTAAAGCTTCTCATCATTGTTTTGCATGGCGCTTGGGTTATGATGGCAATCAATTTAGAGCTTCCGATGATGGTGAGCCATCGGGTTCTGAAGGTAAACCAATTCTAAATGCTATTCAAAGTTTTGAATTGTCTGATATAATTGTTGTTGTTGTACGATATTTTGGAGGTAGTTTACTCGGGGTGCCTGGATTAATCAATGCCTATAAATCAGCAACTGAGATTGCTTTAGAACATGTTTTAATTATTGAAAAACATGTTGAAAAAAGAATATTTATTGAGTTTGATTATACCGTTTTAAATGAAGTCATGATGGTTGTAAGAAACCTTAATATAAATATCTACCATCAAGAGCAATTATTGTTTTGTAGATTTGATATTGGTATTAAAGTGGAAGATGAAATTCTTGCTTTAAAAATGTTGACAGATCTTAGAGGCGTTTCTGTTATAGATTAAACAAAGAAAAATCAAATGATAAATTATATGAAAAATATTTCAGTTATTGGTGCAGGAACAATGGGAAATGGCATCGCCCATGTATTTGCACAAAATGGTTATGAAGTAACTTTGATTGATGTTTCTGAATTTCAATTGTCTAAGGCTTTAGCAACGATTAACAAAAACCTAGATCGTCAAGTTGCTAAAAACATTATTTCTGGGGAGCAGAAAATTGAAACAATATCAAGAATTAAGTCTGCTTCGACTATTGGAATTGGTGTTCAAAACGCAGATCTAGTTATTGAGGCTGTTACCGAGCAGGAATCGTTAAAATTGAAAATATTTAAAGAGATTGACGAAAATGCAACATCACATTCAATTCTTGCATCAAATACATCATCAATTTCGATAACTAAAATAGCCGCTGTAACCAACAGGCCTGAAAAAGTAATCGGAATGCATTTTATGAATCCGGTTCCTGTGATGAAATTGGTTGAAATAATTAATGGGTACAAAACTGATATAGCAGTAACAGATTCTATTGTAGCGGTTACAAAATCTTTGCAAAAAGTGCCTTGTGTAGTTAATGATTATCCTGGTTTTATCGCTAATCGCATTTTAATGCCAATGATCAACGAGGCGATTTACAGTTTTTATGAAGGAGTTGCGGCAAAAGAGGAAATTGATACTGTAATGAAATTGGGAATGGCTCATCCAATGGGACCGCTTCAATTGGCAGATTTTATTGGATTAGATGTTTGTTTGGCTATCTTAAAAGTGCTTCAAGATGGATTTGGTAATCCTAAGTATGCACCCTGTCCTTTATTGGTTAATATGGTAGCCGCCGGTAATTTGGGTGTTAAAACTGGTAAAGGATTTTATAATTATTAAGGGTTAAGGGTTAAGGGTTAATTTTTTTTGGGACTCAAGTTATAACATTTTGCCGAAAATAATTAACCATTAACCATTAACAATTAATCATTTACTCTTGTAGTCTCCTCTTTTCCAAGCTTTTATGAATTCACCCCAAGCAAATGGATTGAAAATATTTTGAGGTGGTGCTTGACCATTATAATAATATTTGGCTGCATTTTGTTTTAAACCAAAGCTGGTGGCTTCTCTACCGTCGTTAGGGAGTAAGCGAGATAAAATTCTCATCGTTGCTAAGTTTGTATTTTTCCTCGCAATTTCAATATTGTCGTCTGAAATTGGAGTGTTTACAAAATCTCGTTCAAATTGTTGTCGGGTAGGACGGGCTTTTATAATGGTTGCTGGTAAATAAACGGTATCTGTTACCAACAATTGAATCATCGAAAATTGATTTCCTTCAATATTATTGGGAATATTAGCCGTTTTAGGTTTATATCCAACTGAAGAAAACTCAATGATATCACCTTTTAAAACAACAATTGAAAATACACCTTGTTGGTTGGTAATGGTACCTCTACCACTACCTTTTACAACAACACTTACAGCAGGTAGTCCCAATAAGCTATCAGCAGTCATTACTATTCCATACAATTGAACTACCGAATCTTTATATTGTTCAAACTGAGCTTTCGCTGAGTATGAAATAAAGGGCAACAATAAAAACAGAAAATATCGTAATTTTTTCATCATATGTGTGTGGAAAGATACAACCATCTTTTTCAAAAAACAAAGTAAGGGATTGATTAGTTAACTTTGTTAAAGAAAAATTTCTTTAACAATTTATTAAGTATGACGCAGCAGGATATTTTAGACGCTCTTAGCCAAGTGCAAGAACCCGATTTGAAGAAAGATTTGGTTACGCTTCAAATGATCAAAGACATTAGTATTGAAGATAAAACAGTTTCTTTTACTGTTGTTCTTACAACTCCAGCTTGTCCGCTGAAAGAAAAAATTAGGACAGATTGTGTAAATGCAGTTCAAAGAAATCTTGGTGAGGATGTTATTGTGGTAGTGAATTTCACTGCTCAAACTTCTTCAAACCGAGTAGATACAAAAGCTCTTTTGTCAAAAGTTAAAAACATTATTGCAGTAGTAAGTGGTAAAGGTGGAGTAGGTAAATCTACAGTAGCGGCAAATTTGGCATTGGCACTGAGCAAAGAAGGTGCAAAAGTTGGATTGATGGATGCAGATATATATGGACCAAGTGTTCCCATTATGTTTGGATTACGCGGTCAACGTCCATTTATGACAAATGTGGATGGCAGAGACATGATTGTACCTATGGAAAAGTACGGTATAAAAATTATGAGTATCGGTTTGTTGGTTGATGAGAAAAGTGCTGTTGTTTGGCGTGGACCGATGGCAAGTAGTGCCATTAAGCAATTTGTTACAGATGTGCTTTGGGAAGAATTGGATTATTTAATCATAGATATGCCACCCGGTACTGGCGACATTCATCTTACATTGGTTCAAACAGTTCCTGTAACAGGAGCAATTATTGTAACAACCCCACAAGAAGTTGCCGTTGCCGATGCAAAAAAAGCTATCGCTATGTTTGGACAAGCTCAAATCAAAGTGCCAATAATAGGCTTGGTAGAAAATATGGCATGGTTTACTCCAGCAGAACTTCCTGAAAACAAATATTATATTTTTGGAAAAGAAGGCGGCAAAAAAATGGCCGATCAATATGATATTCCTTTCTTAGGAGAAATCCCATTGGTACAATCCATCCGCGAAGGCGGCGATATCGGTGTTCCCGTAATGGTTGGTGATGATCTTGTTTCACAAAAAGCATATATCGAATTTGCTGGTAATGCAACAAGAAGTATCGCTATGCGAAATGCAAACATGGAGGAAACGCAGATTGTGGAAATGAAATAGAATTATTAATTATAAATTATGAATTATGAATTGTTATTTTTAAATATCAAATTATGAGCTTTTATATTGTTAGCCAATCATTTGTAATTACATCAATTAAACTAAACTATATACTTTTTAAATAATGATATATATAATTAAAGTAAAAATTCATAATTCATAATTTATAATTTATAATTTATAATTCTTAACTAAATGTACTCTATCTCATATTTCAAAGAAAAAGACTTCAAAAAAGTGCTTGAATTTATGCAAGCACATCCTTTTATTGTATTGAATGGGGTTGATGTTAATGGTTTGCCAGTGGCAACACAGGTACCTGTGCTTTTGGAAATTGTGGGTGAAACCGTTGTTGTTAAAGGTCATATAATGAAACAAACAGATCACCATAAAGCGTTTGAAGCTAATCCTGATTTGCTTTGTTTGTTCGTTGGTCCAAGTGGTTATGTGAGTGCAAGCTGGTATTCGAACCAGCAAGTAGCTTCAACTTGGAATTATGCAACCGTTCATGCCCGAGGGAAAATAGAATTTCTAGATAATGACGCATTATTAGATATTTTAGAAAAGACAACTGCGTTTTTTGAAAATAATCCTGAATCTGCCGCATCATATAAAAATCTTCCTGAAACATATATTGAGCAATTTGCAAAAGCAATTATTGCTTTTAAGATTGAAATCCAATCCATTGAACATGTTTTTAAATTGAGTCAAAACCGAGATGAAGCTTCATTTAAAAACATCATCTCCAAATTGCGTGAACAGTCTAATCTTGGAGCAAAAGGGGTTGCGGAAATGATGGAGGGAGTAGATATAAGTTATGAATTATGAATTATGAATTGTTTAAAACTAATTGTTTATACATTTTAACAATTCATAATTTATAATTTATAATTCATAATTAAATAAAGCTTTCTCCTCCGGATTTGTAAGTTTATAGCTTTTTCGTTGATTGCCTATTTTGGTTTGAATAATGTGAATTTGTTGTTCAATGTATTCATACATTAGGTTTGTTGTTACCACTAATTTTTTGGGTTTGGGAGAATGAATTATTTCTAAATAGACTAATGTAGCTTCTTGTTTGTGTTCAAATCCTAAGTATTGAATCACTTGATTTTTCCCATTGATGTTGATGAATAGATGTTTTTGGAAATAAGTTTGTAACATCCCATCAATCATTTTTTTATCTGCTTGTTGAATATCTATTGATTTTCCTGCAATATGTTCTAATGTAGATTCTAAATCTTCCATATTGATTTTACACGCAATTCCTATTTGTTGCTCTTTGGGTAAATATTCAATTTCAATCAAACTCACAAAAAACGGATGAAAAATTCCCCAAGCGGCCATTAAAATTGTTGATATTATTGTCATTTATTTACTTTTACCTTCCAAAAGTCTATATAAATTTTTACATCTCATCACTTATGCAGGATATTGGCTTGTATTTTTCTTGGGGCTGGAGCCACATTATTAGTAAAGAAGCATTTGATCATATCTTATTTATACTAGCCCTTACAATTATTTATCGGTTAGAAAATTGGAAGCAAGTGCTTGTATTGGTTACCAGTTTTACCATCGGACATAGTGTTACATTGGTGTTAAGTGTGCTTGATATTATTCGTTTTTCATCCTCTTGGGTAGAATTCCTAATTCCTATTACCATTGTTTTAACGGCAACTTCAAATTTGTTTGGCTTTAGATCTATTGATTCTGTGCAAACTCCCAAAGTAAATTACATTGTTGCTCTTGTTTTTGGATTGATTCATGGTATGGGATATGCTAATGCAATACGTTTTAGCCTATCGTCTGAACAAAATATCGGATTTCCTTTATTTGCATTTAATTTGGGTTTAGAAATTGGACAAATTTTCATAGTTTTAACAATATTATTTTTTGATACATTTATCCGCCGTTTTACAAAGCTTCCGAAAAGATTAATAGTGGTCATAATTTCCACTGTTGTTCTACTATTTGCATTGTTTATGGCAATAACAAGAATTCCTAAAATTTAAGTTTAATGAGAAAAATTGTTGCACTCTTTTCCTTGGTTATCGTCCTACAAGCTCAAGCACAAGACCACAATCCAGGTTCAAACCATGGTAATCGTTTTGAACAATTGGACTATTTATTGCAAACGCCTAACGAATACCGCACAGCTAGCGGTGCTCCTGGACCTAAATACTGGCAACAACGTGCAGATTATGACATTGCCGTTGATATTGATGAAGCCAACAACGTTTTAACTGGTGCAGAAACCATCACCTACTTCAACAATTCTCCTAATACCCTAACTTATATTTGGTTGCAATTGGATGAAAACTTTCATCGTGCTACGTCTAACAACAATCAAATCTCAAAGGGTAAAGTTCCTGAACGTATATATGAAGGCTATTTGAATGGTCTTGACAATTCGGGTTTAAAAGGTTTGGGATTAAATCTTACTGAAGTTACCGATGCTTCTAAAAAAGAGTTGGTTTATACTGTAAACCAAACAATGATGCGTATCGAATTGCCAACTGCATTAAAGCCTGGACAAAAATTTGTATTCAACATCAAGTGGAATTACAAAATCAACGATAAAGCAATTGCCGGCGGAAGAGCTGGATTTGAGCATTTCGCTGATGACAACAACAATTTGTATTCTATTGCACAGTTTTATCCTCGTATGGCTGTGTACAGCGATTTTCAAGGATGGCAGCATTTGCAATTTACTGGTGGTGCTGAATTTGCATTAACTTTTGGTAATTACAATTTGAAAATTACTGTTCCAGAAGATCACGTTGTAGCATCAACTGGTGAATTGAAAAATATGTCGTCAGTTTTAACTGCAGCACAACAAAAAAGATATGCTGAAGCACAAAATGCAACCGAACCTACAGAGGTTGTAACTTTAGCTGATGCACTTGAAGCTTCTAAAACAAAGAAAACAGGAAAGAAAACATGGGTATTTTATGCTGAAAACGTTCGCGACGTAGCATTCAATACTTCACGCAGATTGGTTTGGGATGCAATGCCTGTGTTCATTGAAGGAAAGAAAATCATGTGTATGAGTTTTTATGGCAAAGAAGCTTATCCTTTGTATAAAAAATATTCAACCAAAGTAATTGCACACACTTTAAAAGTATATTCTCGCATCAGTATTCCATATCCTTATCCAGTTGCTCAATCTGTAGAGGCAAACAATGGAATGGAATATCCAATGTTGTCGATGAACCACGGTAGAGCTGATAAAGACGGCAATTATTCAACTGCAATAAGAAACAGTGCTATTGGCGTAATTATTCACGAAGTAGGTCATAACTTTTTCCCAATGATTGTGAACAGTGATGAGCGCCAGTGGTGGTGGATGGATGAAGGATTAAACACTTTTTGCCAATATATAGCTGAAAGAGAATTTGAGACTGATTTCCCTAGTCGTAGAGGACCAGCTCAGTTTATTACTGGTTATATGAGTTTGCCAAAAGATCAATTAGAACCTATCATGACAAAAGGCGATGCCGTAACCAATGTAGGTGCTAATGCGTATGCAAAAGCAGCAACAGGTTTAAACATCTTGCGTGAAACTGTTATGGGAAAAGATTTGTTTGATTACTCTTTCAAAGAATATGCAAAAAGATGGGCTTTTAAACACCCAACTCCAGCAGATTTGTTCAGAACAATGGAAGATGCTTCGGCAGTAGATTTAGATTGGTTTTGGAGAGGTTGGTATTTTGGAACAGATCCTTGCGACATTTCATTAGACAGCGTAAAATTGTATAAATCAGATGCTTCAGCAACAACTGCTACCAATTTGTATGAATTGAGTTTCACCAACAAAGGTGGATTGGTAATGCCTGTAATTGTAGAATGGACATTTGCTGATGGAACCAAAGAAACAGATCGTATTCCTGTAAATGTTTGGGCTTTGAATGAAAAACAATTCACCAAAGTATTCAAGAAATCTAAAGAAGTAAAATCAATTCAGTTGGATCCTTTAAAAGAAACAGCAGATATCAATGTTGATAATGGTGTTTGGCCTGCAAAAGTTCAACCGTCTACTTTCCAGATTTATAAAGGAAGTGCAACAGGAAGAATGCGTTAATTGAAGAATTAAAAATTGATTTATAATGAAGATTGCTTTATTGTTTGGATTGATAACGATGATGAACTTGTCTGTATTTAGTCAACGTAAAGCAATCAGCTATCTGGCATTGGGAGATTCTTATACAGTAGGCGAATCAGTGCCGCTGTATGAGAATTTCCCTTACCAGTTGGTACAAGGGTTAAGAAAGAAAGGGCTACAAGTTGCAGCACCAGAGATTATAGCCAAAACCGGTTGGACAACCGATGAATTGCTAGCAGGGATTTCTCAAACCCAATTTTTACCATCTTATGATTTTGTAACGTTATTGATTGGGGTAAACAACCAGTATCGCGGAAGATCCATAGAAGAATATGCTAGTCAGTTTGAAATCCTTTTGCAAAAAGCCATCAAATTTGCGAAAGATAAGCCTTCAAAAGTTGTAGTAGTAAGTATTCCAGATTGGGGAGCTACACCCTTTGCCAAAGATAGAGATACAAAAAAAATAGCTACTGAAATAAATGCATTCAATGCTGTAAACAAAAGAATTGCGTTGCAATATAAGGTACATTATGCCGATATCACTCCCGGTAGCCGTGATGCTTTAACCGATAAAGATTTAGTAGCCAAAGATGGATTGCATCCTTCAGGAAAGGAATATTCAAAATGGGCTGAAAAAATTATGAATTATGAATTATGAATCACGGGAAAGTGGTTGATTAATTCGGAATTAGTAGTTTTAAATATTTTGTTTAAGTTATTTTATTCCAAATTACGGAATAGGGCAAAAATCAAAATTTCAATTCCAGTAACATAACTTCTTGCCATAAACAAAATAATTCAGTATAATTCGATAAAGGCTATGCAAATATAACTGTTTCAAATTTAGCTCCGTAGGAGCGATATGTTTTTCTGATTTGATTGATAATGAAGTATTTGTTTCGCTCCTACGGAGCTCTATTTTTTAATTAAACTAGTTTCTACTAACATTTGGCTCCTACGGAGCCGTGTCAACATCAATGAAAATTCAATTTTTAATTTAAGAATCCCTTGAAAAATTTATTTAATTCTAGATGCTGGGATGATTTTGAGAATCAATTTTAACCCTAATGCTTATTTTGGGTTAAAATTAATCGTTGACCACGAAGTGGTCATATATCATTAGAACCTTTCATTAATAAACACGACTCCGTAGGAGTCGAACAATATACGTTTTAATCGAAGCATGTTGAACATGCTTCGACGGTAGTTTGTCAAGCTTCGACG
>CAMBYC010000066.1 GCA_945871875.1 Sphingobacterium thalpophilum | reverse complement strand
TCTTCCTCTTTTTTGCGCATCAATCGTTCAGTAATTGTACATATTACATTCATCAACAAAATTGAAACTGACAGAATACATGTTAGCGATTATCAATTCAATATTAGCCCTAAAGTAAAGAAAGAGCTATTGGAGATGATGTAATGATTTAAGCGAGGTATTACAATATTTTCGTTACACAATCACCCATTCATTTTTGCATTAAATACATTATTAAAATACACCAAATGTTTTAACTCTAATTTCTAATTAGAAGAAAGAAGCAAATTTTGTGGCTAAAGCCATTTCAAAATACCCATAAAACCCCTAGCTAAAGCTAGGGGCTATTAAAAAACGCCTTTCTATTTGCCCTAATTCGTAAACTGGTATTAATCAATCTATGTAATAGATATAAAACAACAAAGGCCACCATTTCTGGTAGCCTTCGTTGTTATAAAGATTCATGATTGGTTTATTTCAATTTCCAACCGTCTCTGTAATCACGCTTAACCCATTGGTTGGCTTCGTCGAAATTGGTGATTTTCAAATTCTTAGCATCCCAATTCAACTTCTTGCGACCTAACCACTTATCATCCCAACCGGTAAGTTTTGGATTTTTTAATTGGAAAGCTCTTAAAGCAAGGTTACCCATCAAAATACTCTCTGTAAATGGTCCTGCATAATCAAATGGAGAAGAAGTAAATCCTTTTCCATAACCGTCAATACAAGCGTTTACCCACTGTATATAGTGTCCTTCTGGAACACGTGCAATGGTATCTTTTGGCATTTCTTCTGATTTCATTCTTGATGAAGGCAACAATCTTGGATTGGCACCATAACAGTTTGCCAATAATTTTCCTTTAACACCAATAAATAAAACACCACCATCGCCATTACCAAATGGTTCATTTTCAGCCAATTCTTCAGGACGTTCAGGCATCAATCCACCATCATACCATGTTAATTTGATGGATCCTTCTTTATCTGTTCTTGGATAAGTAAGGTGAATAATAGATGATGGAGGACATCCATCTGCATTTTGGGTATCATCCCACATCTTATTCCAAATGGTTGCAATACTTGCTTCTACTGAAGAAGGATACAAAATAGGCATACAACGGAATACAGGATCCAAGATATGACAAGCCATATCTCCTAAAGCACCTGTACCAAAAGCCCACCAACCTCTCCAATTGAATGGCAAATAAGCGGGATTGTAATCAATTGCTTTGGCAGGGCCTAACCATAAATTCCAATCCAATTCTGATGGAACATCAAATTGACCTGATGGTGTTGGTTGACCTTGCGGCCAAACTGGACGATTTGTCCATGCTTGGATTGTATGTACATCTCCAATTAGACCGGCATCAATCATTTCTTTACACTTACGAACGCCATCACCAGAACCACCTTGATTGCCCATTTGAGTAACAACCTTATATTTTTTTGCTGCTTCTGTTAAAACACGGGCTTCATAAATATCATGGGCCAAAGGCTTTTGTACATATACGTGTTTGTGTAACTGCATTGCTGGTAATGCACAAACAGCGTGTGTATTATCTGGAGTAGATACAGAAACAGCATCAATATTTTTATGCTCCTTGTCTAACATTTCTCTAAAGTCCTTGTAGATGGTAGCTTTAGGAAAACGCTCTACAGACTTTTTAATCTGGCGAGCATCAACATCAGCAAAACTAACGATGTTTACTTTTGGACTTTTAGAAAACTCAAAAAGATCGCTTTCACCTTTTCCACCGGCACCAATACCTGCAATATTTAATTTATCGCTTGGTGCAATATGGCCTTTACCCAAAACATGTCGTGGAACGATCATAAAACCCGCTGCCGCAAGCGAAGTATCCTTCAGAAATTTTCGGCGTTCGAACTTGTTATTGTTTTCGATACTCATAAACCAATGTTTGTTTTTATAATGACAAGAAAATTGTTAATCTAATTTAGCTAAACTTTACACATTCGTTGATTTCTCTTTCAGAATATGCCAAGTTGTATTGTTTCAATACATCATCCGGAACACCTTTCCATTGGTTTGGCATATTTCCCAAATATCCAATGTCCTTGCCTCCCATTTCAGAAGTATAGAAACCAGTTGATGTAAGGTCGCGCATCAAATTGAAAAATGCAACACCCTGAGCCATATCTGGCTTTGCTTTTTTAGGATATGCAATTTGATCTACCAATTCTATTTGCTGCTCATGTGAACAATCTTTAAAAGCTTTGGTAAACTTTTTAACAGATTGCAAATCGAGCCAACGCAAACCACCACGCATCGGCACTTGATGATCTGGTATATCTTTTACAATAAATTCTATAAACTCTGGAACTTTAGCATCTGATGCACTTCCACTTACTGCATCTTTTGGTATGATGATATCTCCTAAAACAGTAATGGTTGCCATTTCATGTGGAGTAAAAAAAGTTGTTGATGTAACTTCTTTATAACGAGCTATTTCTTGTGGTTGGCGATCTAAACCTACACTACCACCGCCTTCATTTACAACAGGAATATTGGCTTTTTTATCAGCGGTTGTACAAGCTTCAGCCAACATTCCAGTTGCGATTGTTCCTAGGGCTATGGCTTTTAGCGAATCTCTTCTTTTCATACTATATATATTGTATCGAAATTGAAATTGAATTTGTTATACGATTGTTTTCTTCTTAATTTCTGGTTAGATGTTACGCTTTTTCATTTCATCTACCAAATATTCAGATGCACGCATCGATAATGCCATGATGGTCCAAGTAATGTTTTTATCTGCTTGAGATACAAATGCACCACCATCAACCACAAAAAGGTTTTTACAATCGTGCCCTTGGTTGTATTTGTTTAAAGCTGATGTTCTTGGATCATCACCCATTCTTACCGTTCCAGCTTCATGGATGATTTTTCCTGGTGATTCTAATCCGTAACTATTTTCTGCACCATCATCTCCCCAAGTTATAATTGCACCCATATTGTGCATGATTTCTTTAAAAGTTTCTTTCATGTGTTTGGCTTGATTCACTTCGTAATCACTCCATTTCACATTGAATTTTAAAACCGGAATACCGTATTTATCTACAACATCAGGATCAATAGCACACAAATTATCTCTTGTTGGAACCGCTTCTCCCCTACCAGCCATACCTACACCGGCACCATAAAAATAGCGATGGTCTTCTTTCAATGAAGCGCCGTAACCACCTGCTTCTTTTTTCTTTCCGTTAACGTCAAATTGACCGTTAAGCCCCTGCATACCAAATCCAAAACCATAGGCTGGTTGCCCCATTCCACCCCAATATTCAATATGATATCCTCTTGGGAAATTGAGCTTCTTATTATCACCCCACCAAGGAGAATATACGTGCATTCCACCTACACCATCTTCATTGTATCTTTTTCTACCAAACAATTGAGGAAGGATTCCGCCCATTGCTGCTCCTGTTGAATCGTGCAAATATCTTCCTACAACACCACTTGAATTGCACAATCCATCTGGATGGCGAACAGATTTTGAGTTTAACATCAAACGAGCCGATTCACAAGCACTTGCAGCAAGAATTACAGTTCTTCCCATTACTTGATATTCGGCTAAATCGTCTTTGCTTACATAAGAAACCCCAGTTGCTAATCCTTGATCATTCGTCAATACTTCTCTGGCCATTGCCATTGGAATAACATCAACATTACCTGTTTTGATGGCAGGATTTACTAGAACCGATGATGCCGAGAAATCTGCATGAACTGTGCAACCTCTGTTACATTGTGCACAATAAAAACATTGTCCACGCTCATCGTTAATTTTTTGTGTTAAAATTGACAAACGTGAAGGGATTACAGGCACTGCTGCTTGTTTTGCACCTTTTTGAATCATCAATTCGTGCAATCTTGGGCGGGGTGGAGGAAGGAATATACCATCTGGATCATTTTCTAATCCTTCCATTGATCCAAATACTCCTACCAACTTATCTAATCTATCGTAGTATGGCTTGATATCGTTGTAACCAATTGGCCAATCGTCACCAAGACCATCAATACTTTTACGTTTAAAATCTTTAGGACCAAAACGGAGAGAAATTCTACCCCAGTGGTTTGTTCTTCCGCCTAACATACGAGAACGCCACCAATCCCACTTTGTTCCCGCTGCTTTTGTATAAGGTTCGCCTTCAATTTCCCAACCCCAATAACTGGCGTCAAAATCACCAAATGGTCTAAACTTTGTACTGGCACCTCTACGCGGAGAATCCCAAGGGTTTTTTAACTGGGTAACATTCTTAGCGGGGTCATACATTGGACCAGCTTCTAATAAACAAACCTTTAAACCGGCTTTTGATAATATATAAGAAGCCATTCCACCTCCTGCACCTGATCCCACAATGATTACATCATATACTTTGGGCTGTTTTTTTACTTGAAACTCTGGCATGAGTCAATCGAATTTAAAAATGAATCCGTAAGTTAAAAAAAAATATTAAAAGCTTTTACCAATTTTGAAAATATTATTAAAATCCAAAATCATATATGAAGCTGAACATAATTATTAATGCAAAAAGTAACAATCTCTAACCCTCATAATCATATAATAATTGATAATCAAATTAAGAGATGAATAATTTGAATTTGGGTTTTATCTGGAAACACCAACCATAATTATTACACGTTTAACTTTGTAAAATAATAGAACCAATTATAATGCTTTGATCACACAATTGGATGGTAAAATAGCAATTGAGAAACAAATTAGAAAGAAAATCGACATCTTTAATAACCTAAATTGCAATTGTATATATAATGTAGTTAAACAATTTTTGAATGTAGCAACTTTGTAAACAATTGTATAATAATAACTTGAAAATTATTTATAAATTTGTATTAGCATATTAGTTATTAAAATACATAGTTACCTCTGAAATCACTTTACTATGTTTTTATACAGCTCCTTAACTTGGAGCTGTTTTTTTTAAGTTTATTCTAAAGAGAATAAACCATTAATCTCAATTAACAGAAATTTACAAATAACAATTTTGAGAAATTTTATATTTCAAAAATTTATGATAAATTACATAATATCGTTATTACATTATTAGACTTTACAATTAAATATCAAATTTAATGATGATTTGTAAGTCAAAACTGTGCGTTTTTATATTATCTATACTAATTTCTATTCCGTTTTTAGGAAATGCACAAACAAACAAAGATTCATTGGTTCAAGTAATGGAATCCACAAAAGAAGATTCTGTAAAAGTAAAACTACTTACAAAACTTGCTTATTTATATTCCCTCTCTGATTTGATAAAATCCTATGAGTTTGCCAACAATGCAATAGAAATATCCAAAAAAAGCCATCTAAAAAAAGAGTTGTTAGAAGCTTACAAAGCTGCAGGAAAAATTTGTTTTGATATGGGATTGATGGAAGATGCGGCTAAATATTTCAACTTATGTCTTGAATTGATATACCAAAAAGGGAACAAGTTAGAAATGGCTATGGCAAATTTAAATGTAGGAGCAATGTTCTTATATATTGGAGATTATAAAAAAGCAGAAGATTATCACCTCAAATCACTTCAACTTTTAAAAGAAGATGCCAGCTCTAAAAAAGAAAAGAATCTAAATCCATTTGTAATCAACATCTATAACAACTTAGGATTGATTTACAAGAAACTATTAAATGTACCCAAAGCATTATATTATAATGACTTGGGTATTAAAC
Source organism: Sphingobacterium thalpophilum (assembly GCA_945871875.1). Taxonomy (GTDB): domain Bacteria; phylum Bacteroidota; class Bacteroidia; order Chitinophagales; family Chitinophagaceae; genus Pollutibacter. The sequence continues at coordinate 13,081 of CAMBYC010000066.1, read as the reverse complement.
TAGCGGAAAACAATCCCGATTATGCACAAACTTATGTTTTCTTATTACACAACCAAGGTGAATTATTTTTAGAACAAAAAAAAATTAAAGAAGCAGATACTGCTTTGAAAAAAGCAATAGACATTTCAGAAAAACTAAATTTTGTAGGTGGTTTAACCCCTAGCTATAATTTACTTGGAGAAATTAACAAACAACAAGGCAACAATGAAGCTGCACTTAACAATTATAGACTTGGATTTAAATTTGCTGTAGCTTCAAATGACAATGATTTAATTCAAAGCATATCCAATAAATTACAAATTATTTATAAAGACTTAGGAAATACCGATTCAGCTTTCAAATACTTGAACATTTCAATTGATGCACAAAACAAGATCAAACTTAATGAAGCTCATGAAGAATTGATCAACAAGGAGAATAAAAGAAAATTTGAAGAATGGCAAAAAGAGTCAGAAAAGAAACACCAAACTTTTAAATTGTTGTATCTTACAATTGCTATTGTTTTTCTTTTACTTGGGCTTGTAATTTTTACTATTTACTTAAGAAAAAGAAAGCTTCATAAATTGATTTTATTAGAAAAAATTGAAAAAGACCTTAAAATTCAACATCTTGAATTAGAGAAAAAATTATTGGAAACTTCCCTTGAAGATAAAGAAAAGCAGTTAGCCAATGATGTTCTTTATCAAATTCAGAAAAATGAGATCATTGAAGAAGTAGTATCTAAATTATTGCATCAAACTAAACAAGCTACTGGTATTAATAATGAAGTTGTTAAAGAGGCTATAAAAGATCTTGGAAGAACTACAGAAGAAAATGTATGGTCTGAATTTGAAATTCGCTTTAAACAAGTGCATGTAAATTTCTACGATAACTTACAATTAAAATTTCCAGAACTAACCCGAAATGAAAGAAGATTGTGTGCTTTTCTTAGATTAAATATGTCTTCTAAAGAAATATCAGCCATTTCTGGACAATCACCAAAAACTATTGATGTTGCCCGTTCTAGATTAAGAAATAAACTTGGGATTGTATCAGACGAAATAAGCCTAATTGCTTTTCTTAGTGATATTTAACATAAATTCAGCTAATTTTAGAAGTCACCTTTATATTCATTTGCATGAAGTCGAATTTATTTCATTTAATATTTATTACAATATCGATCATTATATTAACAAGTTTAAATACAAAATCCCAAACAAATACAGATTCGTTAATAATTAAACTAAATTCTAACCCAGTAGATTCTGTAAAATTAAAAATACTTACTAATTTGTCTTATGCCTATGCAATAACTGATTTAAAAAAATCATTTACTTATGCCAATCAAGCAATTGAATTAGAAAAAGTAAAAGGTTTGGAAAATGAATTATTAGCAGCCTATAAAGTGTTAGGAAAAATCTGTTTTGAGAAAGGATTAATGGAAGAAGCTGGAAAATATTTTATTCTTTGTCTAGAAATAATTTCAAAAAATGGCAACAAGCTTCAAATGGCAATGGCTAATAACAATATTGGAGCAACGTTTCAATCTACAAAGAAATATGAAATTGCTGAAAACTATTTTCTTAAATCATTGCAACTGCTCAAAGAATATTCTCAGGAAAAAAATGATACCATTCTCAATCCGTATATCATAAATATTTATAATAATCTTGCTGCATTAAATAAAACAAGAGGCAATATTTCTAAAGCCATTTCAAATTTTGATTTGGGTATAAAAATGGCTGAAAACCTTACAGAATATCCTAATACAAGGGTTGCGTTGTTACAAAATAAAGGATTATTACTAATAGACCAATCTAAATTTGATGAAGCTAATTTATTAATTCAAAAATCAATAGACATAGGAGAAAAACTTAAATTTGGATATGGATTGGCTACAAGTTATATGTTTAAAGGAGAGTTACTAACAAAGCAAGGTAAAACAAGAGAAGCCTTGGCTTCATTTCAAAAAGGTTATACTTATGCATCTGCAACAGAGAGCCATACCCTTATCCAAAAGCTTTCAGATCAATTACAATTATCCTATAAAAGTTTAGGCAAATCTGATTCGGTATTTAAATACCTCAATATTTCAATTGAAGCAGGAAATGCAATGAAACTTCAAGAAACCAGAGAAGTATTAGATGCTAATGAAAATAAAAAAATATTTGCTTCATGGCAAAAAGAGGAAGCTGATAAACAAAAAAGAAATACATATTTTAATTGGACAATTGCGTTTATTTCAATTATTGCCGCTATCATCTTTTTGGGATTTTATTTAAATAAAAGAAAGCAACACCAAAGGGTTCTATTAGAAAACATGGAGAAAGAACTTGCACTTCAACATCTTGAATTGGAGAAAAAATTATTGGAAACGTCACTTGGAGATAAAGAAAAGCAGTTAGCCAATGATGTTCTTAATCAAATTCAGAAAAATGAGATTATTAAAGAAGTAGTATCTAAATTGTTGCATCAAACTAAACAAGCTACTGGTATTAATAAAGAGGTTGTGAAAGAGGCTATTAAAGATCTTGGGAGAACTACAGAAGAAAATGTATGGTCTGAATTTGAAATTCGTTTCAAAAAAGTACATGCAAATTTCTATGATAACTTACAATTAAAATTTCCAGATTTAACCCGAAATGAAAGAAGATTGTGTGCTTTTCTTAGATTGAATATGTCGTCTAAAGAAATATCAGCCATTTCTGGTCAATCACCAAAAACTATTGATGTTGCACGTTATAGACTGAGAAAAAAACTTGGGATTGCAAATGATGAAAAAGGATTAATAGCTTTTTTAAATAATATTTAGAAATGTACCTTCATATAGAATGATTTTAAAAAGCTACATAGAGATAAAAAAATCAACAATAGACTAATTTTAATGTATTATATTATAAATATGGAATTATCAACCGCTTTTGTTCATCATGTTTTTTTCTGGCTAAACAATCCTGATAGTAAGGAAGACTTAGATCAATTGGTTGCTGGACTTCATTCGCTAACTCAAATTGAAGAAATAAAATCATTCCATATTGGTATTCCAGCAGCTACCAATAGAGCAGTTATTGATGCTAGCTATTCCATATCTTGGCTAAATATTTTTAATTCACCTGAAGACCAAGAAAAATACCAGAATCATCCAATTCATCTGGCTTTTGTTGAAAATTGTTCTTCACTTTGGCAAAAGGTTCAAGTTTACGATTCCGTTACATTTTAAATTGATTATATTTTTCATTTTTACTTATTATTTATATGGTAATTTGTACAACTAACCCTAAATAATGCTCAGGATTATTTAAGTCATTTAATATAACATTGTTGTTCTTAGGCTTTGTTTGTTTATAGATATTCTCCAAACACCTATTTATATCATTAACATTAAAAGGTATTTTAATTTATGATGTTATGCCGTTAAAATTTAATTGCGGTAGATTTTATTTTGACAATTTATCGTTCAATTTGTATGGCAAATGATTTAATTTGAACGATATTCCGCCTAACTTAATCAGTGAGTTGTATACATTAGATGAATCGCCGTTCAATTTATACAGCAATTGATTTAAAATGAACGGAACTCCGTTTAATTTAAACGGTGAATTATTCAATTTGGTTGAATTGCCCAGCATTTGAACGAAACTCCGTTTAAATTAATTGGTGAATTATATATTTTAGACGAATTACCGCTCATTTGAACGGCAATTGATGAAAAATGATCGGAACTCCGTTTAATTTAAACGGTGAATTATATATTTTAGACGAATTGCCGCTTATTTGAACGGCATTTGATGTAAAATGAAAGATACTCGGTTTAAATAATGCGATTTTAGATTCAATTTTCACAAATTAAATTCTAAAGTTTAACTCAGATATACAACTTGAATTTTAAGATTGTCAATTCATTAAAGAATTTTGGATAAAAATTAAAGCGGCACTCTAGGAACCAAAAGTATTTAAAAACTGTTTTATCACCAATATTACGGAATTTAAAGGTGCTATATGTTACTATTACAAACATCTCAATCCTATATATAACTCATTCCCAAACAATTAACTTGGTTGATACAAGTTTAAAAACATTGTTTATGATTTATTAAATCCAAAAAATCAACAATATAGAAGTTTAAGTATATTGTGAAATATTTTTAATCATTCAAATACATCAGATTTAAACTAGATGTCTTTAAATAATGAAACTTGAAACCATAAAAATAGTTCATCAATGAAATCGATATTGCCTATTATTCTTTTTGCTTTTGTTGTAATCAATGCTTCTGCTCAACAAAAAACTTTTGAACCCAATAAAATTGTACCTAACAAGTCAATGATTGACTACCAGAAAATGGAGCTTATTGGTTTTATTCATTTTAACATGAATACATTTACCAATAAAGAATGGGGATATGGAGATGAAGCTGAAGCTTTATTTAATCCTACAAAACTAGATGTTGAACAATGGGTAAAAGCAGCTAAAGCGGGTGGAATCAAAGAAATCATATTAACTGCTAAACACCACGATGGTTTTTGCTTGTGGCCAACTAAATTCGGAGAACATTCTATAAAGAACAGTCCGTACAAAAACGGGAAAGGTGATATTGTTAAAGAATTTACAGAAGCGTGTAAGAAATATGGAATTAAATCAGGATTGTATTTATCTCCTTGGGATAGAAACCACGCACTATATGGAAAGCCTGAATACATTACCTATTATAAGAACCAATTGACCGAATTGTTGTCCAATTATGGTGAGATTTCTGAAGTTTGGCTAGACGGAGCAAATGGAGGTGATGGGTATTACGGTGGTGCTAGAGAAAAGCGAATCATCGATTCTAAAACCTACTATCCTTTTGAAGAAATTTATCAAATAGTAAAAAAACTACAACCAACAGCAAAAATATTCTCAGATGTTGGTCCAGATATTCATTGGATTGGTAATGAAAGTGGCATTGCTGGTGAAACATTTTGGAGTACAATCAATAAAGATAGCATTGCATTTGGAGGTGCATCTCAAGGAAAGTATTTGAATACAGGAGATCCTAAAGGTGTAAATTGGATTGTTGGCCAGTGTGATGTTTCTATAAGACCAGGTTGGTTTTATCATGCAAATGAAAACGTAGGTGTTAAATCGCCAAGCCAATTGGTAGATTTATATTACAAATCAGTTGGAAGAAATGCTGTATTTCTTTTGAATATTCCACCAAACAAAGAGGGGTTGATGGAAGAAGTAGATGTTGCTTCTTTAAAAGAGTTTAAAGTTATTTTAGATGAAACCTTTGCAATCAATTTGATAAAAGGTGCTACTGTAAAAGCATCAAACACAAGAGGGAATTTAAAATCCTATGGTGCAAATTTAATCATAGACAATTCAGCAGAAACCTTTTGGGCAGCAGATGATAAGCTGGATTCAGCTTTTTTTGAGATTCAATTGCCAAAAGTTACCAATTTTGATAGGATTTTGTTGCAAGAGCCAATAGCTTATGGACAACGCATTGCGAAATTCTATGTTCAGGCTTATGTAAACAACCAATGGAAAACAATTGCATCAGAAACCACAATTGGATTAAAAAGATTATTGCGTTTTGATGCAGTAAATACCAACAAAATCAGGGTAGTATTAAAAGAATATTATGGTGCACCAGCAATATCGAATTTGGGTATTTATAAATCTTCTTCAAAAGAAATAGTTAAGAGTAAAACCAATACTAATATCGCAGGAGATAAGGGTAAATAAACTTTTAATGAAGTTGTGCTATTTTTCTTAGTATATGATCTGGGAAAAAACAGTATAGTAATTTTAATTAATATTAAAAAGAGGCTGATACAAATGTATCAGCCTCTTTTTAATATTAATTAAAATTACTCATCTTATCAAAATCCATTAATCCAAAAAACTAGGGTTAAATTCAGGCAAAACCCTTTTATTTGAAGCTTTTTCATAAGCATAAGCCATTCCAATTAAAACAGGCTCAGAATAAGCCTTTCCAAAGAAAGACAATCCAACCGGCAATCTGTAAGCCATTCCAGCTGGCACAGAGATATGTGGATATCCAGACATAGCAGCAGGTTGGGTTAGAGAATCTTCTCCCCAACGATCTCCATAAACCATATCAATGCTACAAGCCGGACCCATAGTAATACCAATTATAGCATCCAATTGGTGTTTAGCCATTACTTCATTGATAATATTTCTAGCACCGTCTCTTCCTTTAACCAATGCTTTTTGATAAGATGGATTATTTATTCCTTTTGTGTTTTCGCAGTTTTCCAATTGCTCTTGCTTAAAATAAGGCATCGCCTTGTCTTCATTGTCTTTATTAAATTTGATTACATCTGACAATGTTTTAATTGGCAATGATAATCCAGATAGATATTTATTTACGCCATCTTTAAACTCTGTTTGTAAGATTTCATATTCGTATCTACCCAATTCAACAAACTTAGACATATAATCTATTTCGATGATGATAGCACCTTGACTTTTCATTAAGTCGATGGCTTCAGACAGAATTCTATTGAGATTCTGATTGGAACTTTTCTTTTTCAAATCAACGCCAATCTTCTTTCCTTTCAATGCGTTAGCATCTAAAAATGGAGTATAATCATTGTACAATTTACAGGCACTCTCATTGGTGATTGCATCATCCACATCAACTCCAGTTAAAGCACCAAGCAAGATGGCAGCATCTTTCACGGTTCTCGCCATGGGTCCTGCTGTATCTTGTGTAGAAGAAATCGGGATGATACCAGACCTGCTCAATAAACCAACGGTTGGTTTTATTCCTACAATATTGTTAACAGAAGCAGGACAAGTAATTGAACCATCGGTTTCAGTACCAATAGCAACAGCACATAAATTGGCAGCAACAGCAGCACCAGAACCGGCACTAGAACCACAAGGATTATGGTCTAATATATAAGGATTCTTTGTTTGTCCACCCCTACTACTCCATCCAGAGCAAGAATTGGTGGATCTAAAATTTGCCCATTCACTTAAATTGGTTTTTCCCAACAAAACAGCACCCACTTCTCGTAAACGAGCAATAATAAAAGCATCTTCCTTTGCAATATTCCCTTCCAAAGCCAATGAGCCGGCAGTGGTTTGCATTTTATCGGCTGTATTGATATTGTCTTTTATTAAAACTGGAATTCCGTGTAAATGACCTCTAATTTTTCCAGCTTTACGTTCAGCATCCATAGCATCAGCAATGGCCAATGCATCAGGGTTCAATTCAATGATTGCATTAATATGAGGACCAGAACGATCTATTTTTTCAATACGATTCAAATACAATTGGGTTATAGATCTTGAAGTGTAAATCCCCGATTTCATTTTCTCTTGCAACACGTCTACAGTTACTTCGTTCAATTCAAAACTATCCAAACTTTTGTTTTTTTCTATTTTCTGAGATTCAATAGGTTGGTTACAGCTAGAAGCAAACCCAAGTGTTGCAGATATACCCGCAATTGAACTGTTCTTTATAAAAATCCTACGATCCATTATAATAATTATTATTTGTGCAATTTAAGTCTATTAAAGTTGATTTTAGGGTAAAAAAAAGTTTAGGTGGAGAGGATTAAAGTTTAGGAGGGGAAATGGCAAATTGTCCATCATACTATTATTGGGACATAACTTAAAAAAATCTTTTAATAAAATGGTTCTGGTGGCCATTACAATTAATTATTATTTTCATTGTGATTTATTAAAGAAATGCAACTAATAAATAAATTTAAAATTATCAAAATGTGCTTTTTAGGCTAGTATAAAAAAGCTATGGATTGAATGCTAATTTCAAAAGATTAGTATTTGAAATTCATATTGATTTAAAAACAATTATTGCTAGGTATGGGATTTATTATTAGATAACAATTTATTAATATTTAAGAGATATCCATAATAAGTTGATGGTATAATTTCGTACTCAAAACAGCAATTTATGTTAAATAGAAAATTTAATTTATTCTTTCTCTTTATTTTAGCAACAACATCATTATTTGTTGCTTGTAAAAAAGACGACAGCAAATCAACGACTGGTCCTGTAAGTGAAGCAGAGTTTAAAAATCGTTCAATTACACCATCATTTATCAAAATGGCAAGTGATTTTTCGAAAGTAGGTATTTACACTTTAGTAAGTAGCGAAGACGTTATACCTAACTCTAATAACATGGTATATGGTGGTGCTCCAGATGGTCAAGGATTCATTAAAAACCCAGACGGTAGTGGCTATATCATGCTTACGAATCATGAAAATACTTGGGCGGTATCTAGGTTGTATTTAAACAAAAAACTAGAAATTGTTAAAGGTGAATATATAGTTAATACAGATGGTGGAATGTTTAGATTGTGTTCTGGTACAATGGCTACACCAGAAATTCATGGATTTGGTCCAACCTTTCTTAGTACTGGTGAATCAAACGTGAATGCAATGACACATGCAATTAATGCATTAGCTCCTGCAAATCCATCATCACAATCAAATGTTAAACCAGCTTTAGGCAAGTTTAGTGGAGAAAATGCAGTGCCGCTTCCCAAAGCAGCTTATGCAGGTAAAACAGTGATTATTTTAGGTGAAGATGCTGGTAATGGTCAAGTATATTTATATGTTACAAACACAGTTGGTGATTTAGACAATGGTAAACTTTATGTTTTAAGACGAGTTGACCAAAATCAGATTGAAACAAATATGACTTGGAATGTGAATTACAATGTAGAATTCGTAGAAGTTCCAAATGCAAAGAATTTAACTGGTGCTGAAATTGAAGGTTTGAATACGACGTTAAAATCTATTCAATTTGCTCGTGTAGAAGATTTAGATTACCGTAAAGGATCAGCTGCAAATAATAGAGAATTGTATTTTGTTGCAACCGGTGTAAGTGGATCAACAGAAAAAACATACATGGGTAGAATGTATCAACTTAAGTTAGATGCAAATGATCCATTGAAAGGTGTATTAAAAATTGTAGCTGATGGTGATGTTTCTGCTACTGGTGCAAATGTAAAAGGAACAGATATCATCAATCCAGATAACCTTTGTGTTTCTGAAAATTTTGTATACATTCAAGAAGACGGAGATTCATTCTGGCCAGAAGCAACGCACAATTCATTGATTTGGCAATATAATATTGCAAATGGAACTAAGAAAGTGTTTATGGATATGACGCATAAAGATCCTACTATGTTAGGTTCAAAATATAACCCTGCTGGTGCGAACCAAACTAAATTTGGTATTTGGGAGCACGGTGCTATGGAGGATATTTCTGATGTAATTGGAGTACCTGGTACATTTACCATTAACATTCATGCACATACATGGACTGATGGTGATAAGTTTTTAAATCCAAGTAAAGCAACTTCAGTACAACCTTATAAGGGTGGTGGACAAACCTTGCTTATAACGGATGTTCCTAGATAAATAAGTTTTCATTTTCTATAAGACCATTCAATTTATTTATAAATGAATGGTCTTTTTTTTTGTGAATACAATTGAAATAAAATGAGAAAAATATTTGTAACTGTTTTTAGTGTACTATTACTATTTGCTTGTATCAATATAAATCAAAAAAAATTTGATAAAGCTGCTTATGGATCTGTGGAAAATAAAATAGACTCTATTGTTTTTTATATAAATAATATGAATGGAGTAAGTGATATAAATAAATTAAAAAAAACACTTACTGAAAGTCGTAAACATTACAAAAACATAGAACCTTTTATAGAGTATTATTATCAAGGATTAACTCGAAGAATTAATGGTCCTGCATTACCAGAAATTAAGACAGATGATAACATGGTAAATGATGCAACTGGATTTCAAGTAATTGAAGAAATAGTTTACAGCGACAATATTGATTTCAAAGAATTGAATAAGCAAAATAAAATTCTAATAACAGATTTATTATTCATAAAAAAAACAATTAAGGACTTACCAATTCAAGATCATCACTTTTACGAATTGATGCAACACCAATTAATTAGGATTGCAGCATTAGGAATTACAGGATTTGATTCCCCAGTGGCATTTAAATCTATTGAAGAAGCAAAATTTTCATTAAAGGGAATGAACGAATGGTATCTTTTATATTGTGATAAGACTGGTAAAGCATATAACAAAGTATTATTATCACAAATAAACGAAGCAATTCTTTTTACAGAAAAAAATAACAATTTTAATGAATTTAATAGATTGGTGTTCATTAAAGACTATCTAATGCCGCTTAGTAAAAATTTAGAACAAGAATTTCAAACAGTAATAGATAAAATACCGAGTTTCAATAAGAATAAAGTATTTTATGGTACTTTATCTGACTTATTGCAAGGGAGAAAATTGAATCCTGATGCATTTTCACCTTTTTCAGAAACAGCAACAAGCGCAGAAAAAATAGAATTAGGCAAAATGCTTTTCAGCGATGCTAGTCTATCTAAAAGTAATAAAATTAGTTGTGCTAGTTGCCATAATCCACAAAAAGCATTCACCGATGGTAAAGTAACTTCCGTAACAAATATTCATGATAATATTAGTAAACGTAATTCTCCGACAGTTTTATATGCAGGCTTTCAAAAATCATTTTTTTATGACTTGCGTTCCCAAGATCTAGAAAATCAAATTGAGAGTGTAATGAAAAATCCTAACGAATTTGACTTAACACCCAAAGAAATAAAGAAGAAAATTTTAGCCAATCCCACACTCGCCAACTATTTTACAAAAGCTTATCCTAAAAAGGAGGAGATCACTCCTTATGAAATAAGAAATGCAATAGCTGCATATGTTAGAAGTTTAATGCCTTTTAATTCAAAAATTGACCAATACTTTAAAGGAAATGCAACTTTAAATGAATCTGAGGGAAATGGTTTTAATCTCTTTTTAGGAAAAGCTAAATGTGCTACTTGTCACTTTCTACCACTTTATAACGGTACTATTCCGCCTTGGTATAATAATACAGAATCAGAAGTAATTGGTGTACCAAAAAGTATAAAATGGGAAAATGCAGTAGTTGATGGAGATGTAGGTCGCTACAATATAAATCACTTGGAAGAATTAAAATACTCATTTAAAACACCAACGGTAAGAAACGTAGAAAAAACTGCTCCATATATGCATAATGGGGTTTACAATAAACTAGAAGAAATTATTAAGTTTTATGAGATGGGCGGTGGTAATGGAATAGGCATGAATTTAGAATACCAAACATTGCCTTTCGATAATTTACAATTAACACCAAAGGAAAAAAATGACCTAATTAATTTTATGCTAGCATTAACAGATAAAGAGAATTAAAAACTTTCATTATATGTTTAATGAGTGAATGAAAAGTAATTGTGGTTTGTCAGCATAAAGTGAATTAAAAAAAAGTATAAATAAGTAGAAGATTTACTTTCCGTTGCCATAGAAATTGATTTGATTTGTATTAATATTATGAAAAATAATATTAAGTCACAATTATTTAAATAATTGTGACATTAATAATTCGTTTGCTATTGCGATTAGTAACCTTTAAACTGGATTGTGAATTATAAGAAAAAATAAATTATTTGACAAAAGCAATAACAAAATAATTTTATACCCTTGGCAAAAGCTAGTGTCAATTGAAAGAAAGCATTTCATTTTTTTACTTACAATACTGTCAAATTATAAATCTTTATTTAATTTATAAGCTACCGCTCTTTGTTTAAATATTATCAAAAAATTGAACCAGTTTTAAGATTTTTTTGCCCCACTTTTTACTCAGAAAAATTACAGGATTTTTCTATAAAGAATAGACTAATATCCTAGATTCAACATTCCTATTAGCAATGTAATGCCGATTTAGTAAATTTCAATAGTTGTTATAAGATATAAGCCTAATAAAGGTAATAAAATACCGATTTCTTGCATTCAAGTAGAAAAAAGACTATTTTTGAATTAAATAAGTATTATAATGCCGATTATTTCAGTAGATATTGGTAAAATAGTTCAAGAAAGAAGAAATGAACTTGGATTGAAACAACAAGACTTGGCTGAAATGGCTAATGTAACAATCAAGAGCATTTACGCAATCGAAAACAACAAAGGAAACCCAACTATAGATGTAATAAGTAAGGTTTTCAATGTACTTGGGTTGGAAATAAAAGTTCAAATCAAATCAGTTGAATAATGAAAGGAGTTGTTTATTGCAATGGAGTTCAAGCTGGTATTCTCGAGAAAACTATTTCCGGGGGATATAGTTTTACGTATGATAACAGTTACCTCGAAAACACAAGCAATCCTCCTATCAGTCTGACACTTCCAAAATCTGTTGTAACATACAACTCAGATGTATTATTTCCATTCTTTTTTGGACTTCTATCTGAGGGTGTAAATAAAGAGATTCAATGTAGATTATTGAAAATCGATGAGAATGATGATTTTGGAAGAATGTTACTTACCTCAGGTGAGGATACTATTGGAGCAATTACCATTAAAAAATTGGAAGAATGAAATGTAAGGGGTGTTATATTGAATCAAAACAGGACTATTGCTTGTCTTGTAGAAAGAAACTTTTCAATAAACAGAGGATATCTTCTATTTTGAATTTTGATGGCCTTAAAGAAGAAACCTTAAAAACATATCAGGAGCATTCAAAAAAGCTTTCCATATCGGGGGTACAATTGAAATATTCTTTAAAGTTAAATAACAATCAACTTGAATTATGTGAAAAAGGTGGAGAATACATTTTGAAACCCATCCCAGTTGCAAGACAATTATATGCATTAGATTCAGCTCCAGAGAATGAACATTTAACAATGCAAATTGCAGAACAAATTTTCAATATAAAGACTGCAGCAAATGGTGTAATCTATTTTAAAGACGGGCAGCCAGCCTACATCACCAAACGCTTCGATGTTATTAATGATGAAAGAAAATTTTTGCAAGAAGATTTTGCTCAACTATTATCAAGATCAACACATACTCACGGTTATACCTATAAGTATGAAGGCACATATGAAGAAATCGGGCATTTGATAAAACGTTATGTTGCAGCAAGTATACCAGCTTTGGAGATTTTTTTTCAATTGGTTGTCTTCAATTATATACTATCAAATGGTGATGCTCATTTAAAAAATTTCTCCCTAATAAGAACCGAAAAG
>CAMBYC010000065.1 GCA_945871875.1 Sphingobacterium thalpophilum | reverse complement strand
TCATCAAACAACACTGCGAATTATCTTAAATAAATTTGGAAAATAGAAAATAATGTGGTTACTTTGTAATTACAATAATAAATGACAATGAATATATCAGTAATACCAATTGGAAACTCGAAAGGAATTAGACTTGGCAAAGCATTACTTGAAAAGTATAATATCACAGACGCAGTTGAACTAATCATGGAAAAAGGTTATATAATAATTAAACCGACAAGTTCACCAAGAAAGGGTTGGGACAAAGCATTCAAGAAAATGCATGAAAATGGTGACGATAGACTTTTAATGGCCGACATTTTTGAAGACGAAAATCTTGAAGAATGGACTTAAAACAGTATCAAATAGTTTTGGTCAATTTAGACCCAACACAAGGCAATGAAATAAAGAAAACGCGACCATGTGTTATTATTTCACCCAATGAAATGAATAAATATTTGCAGACAATTGTTATTGCACCAATGACCACTAGCTCAAAATCATATCCGACCCGAGTAGAGGTAAAACATAACAAGACTAAAGGTTGGGTTGTTTTAGACCAAATAAGAAGTGTTGACCGTTCGAGAATAGTTAAAACTTTTGACTGTTTGACAGAAAAGGAAATTATTAAAATTAAGTCTGTAATTCAAGAAACTTATGTTGACTAATTGAGGTGTTGATCCAATTGTGTTAGGGTTCAGCTGCTAACTCTGGCTTGGCGACCAGGCGGGCTGACCAGCAATTTTGGTGGTTCGTCATTCTTTTATAAATTTGTAGTAGTTTGACAGTTTTGGTGCTTCACTCCCGCCCGACCGCCAAGCCAGAAAACGTTATGTGCAATAATAAAACACCACTCGTTGAAAAAACACTAACCAAATGAAAAACATTGTTCTCTTGACAATTTTATTTAGTTTTTTAGCTTGCAGAAATGAAGTTAAAAAAGCTTCTAATGATGAACAAATTCCAAAACTGATAGCTAATAAATCAGAAAATGCTATACTTTCAAACGATATTAAATTCATAAATGATTCTATACTAAAAGGAAAATTCAAATTAGATATTTCAAAATATGAATTAGAAAACTCAAAAAAAAAATGTTTTCCAGACACTTTAAGTACTGAAGAATTTTATGAGTATTCAATAAAAGGGGATAGAACTTCAAAAAAAGAATTTAAACTCTTAGGCGATATTAATGCTGATGGAGTTGATGATTCAGTTTTTATCTTGCCAGGTTTAAGCTGGTGCGAAGAAGGACAATCTTATTATTTTACCGACAACATAATCCCAAGAATTCAAACAGAATCAAATTGTTGTCACATTGAAAGCATTTTTAGCATTGGAGATATTGACGAAGATGGAGGAATTGAAATTGCGGAATATTATTCTTCTTGTGCAAGTTCATTTAAATCAATAAACATTTGGACATTAAAAAATAGTAAATGGAAATTAGTTGCAGATTTTACTTTTAAAATTAATGATGAATATAAAGCCTTTGATGATTTCAATAAACTTTATAAAAAAACATCTAAAGGGGAATTCAAATTTTTAGAGATTTACGACATAAATGCAAAAGGAGAATTACTAAAAGAATGGAAAACAATAACAATGAAATAAATTACTGCACATAACATATAAGGATTAAACGCGTGGAACGAAGTGGAGCAGCGATTTAATCCTGTGTTGACAGAAGCTTCGGGAGCCTGCTGCAACAATGGTTTTGCTTCGACAGGCTCAGCAACCAATAAAATTTGTGTTATGGGGTTTTAAAAGCTTAAGCCTGTAGATTTATTTTTTTTGGCTTTCGTGTTTTTTCTTTTCAAGTAATCAATTACTTGTTTTGATATTATTATTTTGATTAATCATCAAGTTTTTTAAATTTCAATATGTCTTTTTTTTATTTTATTACAAAGCTACCAAGCCAACGCACAACGACACAACAATAGGCAGAAAAAGAAGGGCGAACGCATAAAAGCGCTCCAAAAACTGAATAGTTTGTATATAAAATTAATTTATAAGCGTAATACGTATTGAGGTATAAAATTGTTGAGGTTTTGTATTGTGTAATTGTTATTCTCAGATGAAAATGTAAATGAGTGATTTTAAAAAATAAATTCAATAAATAATAATTGGTTCTAGTTTTATTTATTACCTAAAACCTACAACTTAGAACTTAATAATTTACAAATCCTTCCTTTCAACTTTTTTTCCAAATAATACTCTCTTCAGTCTTGGATACAGTGCTTTCCAAAGCCCACCATCTATGTGTATGCGCCTATCACTAGTCCAAACAAGGGCTTTATTATTGGTTACTTGATGTAAAACACCAAAGCCTTTTTCTCTAAGTTTTACTGCTAACCAACCATCTTCATTTTTGCCTTTAGGATGGTCATAGCCATCTACAGCTATTCCTTGCATTCTTCTATAACCTGAATTAAAGCCATAAACATTTACCGCTTCATCTTTTTTATGCATTCTAATAAACCGCGAAAAATCAGCTACGTATTCATAAAAAAAATAAATAATTCTCCAAGTATTCCCAGTAGGAATAAATGCAAATCGACCATAAACAAGTGTTACCTTTTCATTCAAATCTAAAGGCTTGGTCATTTACGCTACCCATTCCTTAGGATAAATAGTATCGGCATCTGCATTTAAAATATAATTACCTTCTGCAACTGCAAGACCTGCATTTCTAGCTGCAGTAATTCCTTATTTTGTTTCAAGAATACATTTTACACCCATAGATTTTACAAGTGCTTCTGTATTGTCTTTTGAGTTGTTGTTAACTTCAACTATTTCAACAGCTTTATCTGTTTCATTATGGCTTAAAGAATAGAGGGTTTGAATGATATTTTCTTCTTCATTATATGCTGGGATTACAATACTCACATTGGGTACACCTGTTTTGCGTAAACGCAAATAGGCTTCTTTTACTTTTTCTACAGCATTTTGCTGCTGATGAGCCGTCCAACATTCTTTTACATAAGAATAAACAAAAATAGGGCGCATTGTTAAAAAATTATTTATTGTACTATTACTTTTCATTTTAATATCTGCAACATGCCCTTCGGCATCTGCAATTTTTTGCATTAGTAAAGCGTTCATTCTGTCACTATCGGGATGACTCTTTTTTACTTCTTGCTTTTCTTCGTCCCATTCGGAAGCTTTTAGCTTTACTCCAGTTGTGAGAAATTCAGTTTTTCTGTCCTTTATTATCCTGATGCATAAAGGACTTTGTCCAGTTGCATCTTCTTGATGTGTTTTGAGGATTAATTTAATAGAATCCATTTGTAATTGCTTTTAAGAATGTTGTATTATATTTAAAATCTGAAGCAAACGAATTAAACCAATACTTACATTGACTTTTACAATGAGTGCAACGGGATACAATAGAACAACATTTAGTACAATAAAACAAGATTTGCTATGCCTTTTTATGCATTATTTTTCAACATCAAAAATAACAAACTGTCTCGTCCTAGTATAGGTTTATACAAAAAAGTGTAAACAAATCAGCAAACAGTCAGCGAAAGTTCAAGGTTACTACTTTATAAAAGAGTTACTTAAACAAATTGACAGGACGAAAAATTTAAAATCACAGCTTTGTAAATAATTCAATTAATAAAGGTGACAACTAACTTGAAACGCGATAACGGATTGCTATCAATCAGTTATATGAATTCAGGGCAGACGAACTTGGAACGAAAAGAAGCATAACAGCATAAATGCAACTATCCAAAAGGCAGGGTTTCGTCTCCGATTGACAGTTTTATGTTAGCCGAAAGTTTGAAGCTCCGCATCTATCCGCCAGCTAACGAATGGTAAAAATCTTCACCTTCATGAAGTTGCAAGCCTTTAGGGCACATGCTAATAAAACCAACCTGCAACTTTGCATATTTGGTTTTTACATAGCTTTGACACGAAATTGAACAAAAAAAAATATTATTTTTATTAACTGATATTTTTATATTTGAAACCTAACCTAAAAATGGGGAGGTTAAAGTGCAAATTGGCTAAAATGGTTTCCTGCAATGGAGCAAAGTTGTATTGCCAACTTGATTTTCCTTCTTGATAGTGTAGGCGTGCAGCATGAGCAGTAAAAAAAAGTATTAAAGGCTTGATCATAAGTTTCAAATGTGATTTTTTTTTAGGAGTTTGTTGGTGATATAAAAGTAAATCCGATAACTAATAATTTGTGTTTTTGCAGTTTCGCTATAAGGTTAATAATGGGTTTATCTTATGTGGCCGATTAAAAAAAAATCAGGTTCTCTTAAAGCCCATGAATAAAAAACGAAAAATAGGGTAATATAAAATAAAACATAATGTTTTTTGAAACTATAAATGAAGTAAAAGCTGAATTAGAGAAGATACAGGAAGATTCGGCTATACAAGGAATATTGTTTTTTGGATGTGACAAAAACAATTCGAAAACAAGCGAACTGGAAGCAGCATTGGCAAGCAATCACAAGCCTTTATTGGGCGGCATTTTTCCTGAAATCATTGCCGGTGGTATTAGAAAAGATAGCGGTTTTATTGTTGTGCCTTTATTTGAAGAGCTCGAAGTAGTTCATTTTCAGAGTCCTGAAAACCATTCACCTATTGAAACCCAAATAGAAAATTTCACCAAAAACAGAAATACCGAAATTGGAAGTGTTTTTTGTTTTTTAAATGCCCTTTGGTCGCATAAACAATCGTTTTTAAACGCTTTATACAATCAAGTCGGCCCATTTGTGCAATATGTTGGGGGCGGAGCAGGCTCGCTAAGTTTTAAATCGTTTCCTTGCGTGTTCTGCAACCAAAAAGTGTTTGAACATGCTGCCGTAATCGGAGTGATAAAAAAACCAATTGCCATAGGCGTGGCGCATGGATGGCAACCTATTTCGGATGCTATTAAAGTTACTGAAGCGGCTGGCAATTCTATCGTTTCACTTAATTGGAAACCGGCTTTTGAAGTATACCAAGCATGGGTCGAGGAGCATTCAAAACTAAAAATTGGCTCAGATAATTTCTTTGATATCGCAAAATCCTATCCATTGGGTTTAGTAAGAATGGATGATGAAATGATTATTCGTGATCCTTATGCAGTTGAAAATGGCATGCTTCATATTGTTGATGAAGTGCCCGAAAACACCTATATCCGTATCATGAACGGGAATATGAATTCCTTATTAGATGGTGCCCGCAAAGCGATGGAACTGTCTTCACAAAAAACACAAAGTGAAAATACGCTTTTTTGTATTGATTGTATTTCAAGGGTTTTGTATATGCAAGATAATTTTGAAGAAGAATTGGCCATATTAAATCAAATTGATAGAATAAATGGAATTCTGAGTATTGGTGAAATAGCCAATGCTGGGCATGCTGCTCTTGAAATCTATAATAAAACCGTAGTTGTTGCTCAATGGAAAAAGACAAATTAGATATTCAAATCTTATTAGAAATTGCGCTCAATCAAAAAATTTCAGAGGACATTGAAAGCAGTTTACCTTCCATACTTCAGTTGTATTTAAGGAAATTGAATTGTATAGCCGTTGCTGTTTTTCAAGAAGGAAATTGGCCTTATGTTTTGCCCCACGCACTTAGGAATAATGAGATTTGGATAAATAACTTACAAACTTTCTCCGATAAATTCTTGACAGATACCCAAGAACCAATTTATCAAGAAATTAATCAGTTAAATTTTTATGGATTTGCGCTCCACCAATTTGGTTGGCTGTGTTTGATAAGAAAGACTGATTTTTCTACTGAAATGTTTCTGGAACTGAATAAAGTAGTTCAGCAATTGGGCAGAGAATTATCTCAAGCAAAAGAAGAGCAACGCCTCAAACTGCTTCAGCAATTGTTTGATAAATCATTTGATGCCATTCAGATTTGTGATGAGTATGGAAGAATGTACTATATAAACGATGTGGCTTCAAAACGTTTGGGAATAGAGCAATCCAAAGTAAATGAATACCAGGTAAGTGATTTCGAAAAATTATTCCAAGCAAAACCAGAAGCTTGGGCAGAACATGTGGTGGATTTGCTTGAAAATGGCCAACAAATTTTGGATAGTGAAAACATCAACCAAGATACCGGTGCTATTATCCCTGTGGAGGTTACCGTTAGTTTAATTACAGTTAACCATAAAAACTTTGTTATTGCCATCTCAAGGGATATTTCTAAAAGAAAAAAAGCGGAAGAAAAACTATTAATTTCCTATCAGGAAAAAAACAATATACTCGAAAGTATTGGAGATGCCTTTTTTACACTTGATAAAAATTGGACAGTAACTTATTGGAATAAGCAAGCCGTGAAGCTATTGGGGTTACCTAAAGAAGAAATTGTAGGAAAGAACCTTTGGGATGTTTTTGCTGATGCTATCGATTCAAATTTTTATCTCCAGTATCACCATGCTATGGAAACAGGAGAAATAGTTCGTTTTGAAGAGAAATATGTAACACAAGGCAAATGGTTCGAAGTGAATGTTTACCCATTAAAAACAGGGCTATCCATTTACTTTACCGATGTTACGCTTAGAAAAGAAGCCGATGAGCGTTTGATTAAAGCCAACGAGCGTTTTGAAAAAGTAACGGAAGCAACCAACGATGCTATTTGGGATTGGGATATTGAGAACAATACACTTTATTGGGGCGAAGGTTTTAAAACTTTGTTTGGATATGATGTACATAAAGTTACGCCACCGCTAAAATTCTGGACTGATCATATTCATCCGGAAGATCTTGAATGGGTATCCAAAAGCTTAGAGGACGTTATCAAAAACGGTGAACCTATTTTAACAGTTGAGTATCGATATAAACGGGAAGACGGCTCTTATGCTTTTGTAATTAACAGAGGAATTGTTATTAGGGATGGAAATGGCAAAGCTACCAGAATGGTTGGAGCTATGACAGACATATCTGACAGGAAAAAGCATGAAGAACAATTATTAACTTTTAATCGAAAACTTGAGTCTCAAACGAAAGAACTACAAAGATCAAACGAAGAATTGGAGCAATTTGCTTTTATCACTTCGCATGATTTACAAGAACCCCTACGAATGATTTCAAGCTTTATGGATCAGCTAGACCGCAAATATGCAGATAAGTTGGATGATAAAGCAAAACAATACATTCACTTTGCCAAGGATGGTGCCAAACGAATGAAGCAGATTATATTAGATCTATTGTTTTATTCAAGAATAAACAGGCCTACTGAGCAAGAAGAATTGGTAAACTTAAATGAAATCGTTTCAGAGTTTTTATTACTAAGAAGAAAATTAGTAGCAGAAAAGAAAGCAAACGTTCATTGTGACCAATTGCCTATAATAGTTAGCTACAAAGCTCCAGTAACGCAGCTATTTCATTGCTTGTTGGATAATGCTCTAAAATATTCTAGAGTGAATGTGCCACCCGTAGTTGCTATTAAAGTAGAAGATAAAGGAGCGTATTGGCAATTTGCTATAAAGGACAATGGAATTGGTATTGAGAACCGATTTTATGAAAAGGTATTCATCATTTTCCAGCGACTGCATAATAGAAAGGAGTATGATGGTACAGGTATTGGTTTATCAACTGCTAAACGAGCAGTCGAGTTTCTTGGTGGAAAGATTTGGCTAGATTCAATAGTTGGAGAGGGTTCTACATTCTACTTTACAATTTCAAAAACAACAAATTATTCATCATGACATATATTTTAAAAACTGCACATATCCTTTTGGTAGAAGACAATGAAGGAGATATTCTGCTCACACTTGATGCTTTTGAGGAAAGTAAATTTAAAACTCGCGTTAGTGTTGCAAGGAATGGACAAGAAGCCCTAGACTTTCTCAAAAAAAAAGGTGAATTTTCGGATGCCCAAAAGCCCGATTTGATTTTGTTAGATATCAACATACCTATATTTAGTGGACATGAGGTACTTGAAAAAATTAAAAAGGATGAAAATTTTAAAAAAATTCCAGTAATCATGCTCACCACATCTTCCAATCAAAAGGATATAGAGAAGGCATATAATAATTATTGTAACAGCTATATTCAAAAGCCTTTGGAAATGGAGGAGTTTATCCAGGCAGTACTTAAAATTGAGGAGTTTTGGCTGCAGTTAACAACACTCGCCAAATGAAAGATCAGAAAACTAATAGCACTTTATCAGTTCTCGTTTTCGAAGACAACGATGGAGATTTCGTATTAATTGAAGATTTCCTGATAGATGCTTTTAAAACGGTTCAAATCAAAAGATGTAATTATTACAGTGATTTTGAAAAAATTAAACAAATTGAACATGGAATTACCTTTGATTTAATCCTCTTAGATTTGCATTTGCCAGATTTATCAGGTTGGGAGCTAATTCAAAAAATTGTTTCTGAAAAGATTCTAGTCCCTATAATTATTTTAACAGGATATGCTGATATTAGTTTAGCAAAGGAAAGTCTTAAACAAGGTATTGAAGATTTTTTGATCAAAGATGAAATAACACCAAGTATTCTGCATAAAAGTATAGAATTCGCATTTAGTAGAAAGCAGTATATTATACATATTGAAGAGCAAAATAAAAAACTCAGAAACATTGCTTGGACACAATCACATCTTGTTAGAGCTCCGCTAGCAAGAATTTTGGGCATAATTAATTTAATAGAAACTCAAAAAGAAGATTTAGAAGATTTGATGTTTTGGTTAAGCCAACTTAGTGTCTCGTCTAATGAAATGGATGAAATTGTAAAAAAAATAATTGATGAAGCTCAAGTAGTTCAATTAAATAAAAGCAATGAATAAAACATCATAAATTATAGATGATAACCCATTAGATCATTTAATAAAAGAGAAAATATTGAATAGCGTTTACCTTCCTTTGGCATTTGTTTATTATGAAAACAAAAAATAGCTTTTGAAAAATTGAATTGCCACGAAGTGAGACCTTGCTGATTGTATCATCCTTCTAAACTTAAACATGCCTGTATATTGCTTCTGTTTTGCCAATTGGACAAGGACAAGTTTGTATTTATTAGCAGACAAAAGAAAGGCTACACATACAGCAGCTAAAATAAAATAGCTGCATTTTGATTCTGATGAAAATTTATTTTACATTTGGGGTGTGGTTTTAAAAAGAAAGTTTGTGCTTCAAAATCGCCACTTTCTTTTAGCCACAAATCGTTACGCACAAAGCAACAATAATTGATTAAATTAAAATGACAAAAAAAGCAAATTGTCTATTAGTTTCACTATTACTAATTTCATCGATTAGTTTAAAATCCCAGGATATGGGTGGAAATCCCACAGGATTAAATTGGCAAATATTACGCTCTCCGAGTGTTCTGGTTATCTACCCTTTGGGTATGGAGGTTTATTCCCAACGAATTGCAGGGCTTATAAATTACCTTGATTCTAATAACAGAAGATCTGTAGGTTCAAAAAGACGAAAGTTAAATTTAGTATTGCAGAATCAAACAACAAATCCTAATGGCTATGTTGCATTAGCTCCTTTTAGAAGCGAATTTTATGCTACACCGCCTGCTAGTAATAATTTATTGGGAAGTATGAACTGGTTAGATGCACTCACAATTCATGAATATAGGCACGCACTTCAATACATGAATACATATAGAGGATTAACAAAATTTGGTTATTATTTAGGAGGAGAACGTTCGTGGTCTTTTTTGAATTTTATAAGTATTCCTGACTGGTATTTTGAAGGCGATGCAGTGATAATGGAAACTGCTCTTAGTGCTGCTGGTAGAGGAAGGTCGCCCTTTTTCACTATGGAGCAAAGGGCTTTGGCTTACGCAAACAAAAATTACACTTATTTGCAGAATAGAAATGGCTCTTACAAAAATATGATGCCAGACCAATACCGATTAGGTTATATGATGCTAACCAAAATAAGAAATGAAAAAGGCAATGATGTTACCGCTAAAATTCTTAAAGATGCAGCTTCGTATAGAGGTGTTCTGTACCCATTTTCACGAGCATTGAAAAAATCAACAGGATACACCACCAATATTTTGTATAAAAAAGCTTGGGAAGAAAAAAAATTAGATTTTAAAAAACAAATTAGTGAAGTAAAGTCGACAAGCACACCTGTAACTGAAAAAAATAAAAAAACATTTACAAGTTACAGGTTTCCCTGTGTTGAAGAAAATGGAGATATTATAGTACGAAAAAGAAGTTTTAAAGTTACCGATGAAATTGTAAAAATAAGCGAAGGCAAGGAAAAAAAACTAACCACAATTGGTTATAACAATGATGAAATTTTACAATATAGTAAAGGCAAATTAACTTATACAGAGCTTGCAGTTGATGCAAGAAGAGCTAATAAGGACTATAGTAATATTGTTATTTATGATATAAATACTTATAAAAAAATCTATTTAACTAATAAGGAAAGATATTTTTCGCCAAGTATTTCGCCAGATGGGAAATTCGTTGCTTCTATTCATATCACCCCAGACCAGCAAAATGAAATACATATTTTAAATATTTTAAGTAGAGCCGTAGTAAAAAAAATAAAAACACCTCTCAATTATTTTCTTTCAAGAACTGCTTGGAGCAATGATGGAATTTCAGTTATAACCATTGCCAAACATTACAGCAAGCTAGCATTAATCAAAATAAATATCGAAAATACAGAAATACAGGAACTGACTGATTGGACAAGTCATACTATGGATGCACCAACTATTAAAGATGATAAAGTATTTTTTAATGCAGGATATACAGGCATTGATAATATTTTTTATACTGATTTAATGGGTTCAAAAAAGGTATTTCAAGTTACCTCTGTGCCTGTTGGTGCATTCGACCCTAGACCCACTCAAAACAACGAAATTCTTTTTACCGAGTTTACCGATATGGGTTATGTAATTTCAAAACAAAGTTTAAATAACCCAAGTGAAAACAAACTTATTAATATTATTAAACCTACCGAAATGGAAATATTTCAAACAACTGCAAACAACAGCGAGGGAGGAAATATATTGGATAATAAATTTACAACAAACTATTCTTCAAAATCCTACAATGGACTTTTTAGAGGATTAAAATTGCACAGTTGGAATATCGCCCCTTCCATTTCAAATCCAAGCTTGTCAGTACAAATGATAAATTTATTAAACGATGTAAGTTTAGATTTAGGCAGTAGTATTAATTATAACGAAGGAAATTCAATTTCTTATGATGGGAAACTAATAATTGCTCGGTATTTTCCGCAAATATCATTTACTGCCAAACAAGCAAATAGACAAACAGATTTTTATTCGAATGCAGATACACTTGCCAATCAAACTTTTTCAGAAACATCTGTTGGAGCCGAAATCGCTATCCCTTTGGCTTGGATAAAAGGTAATTTTAGTACCAGATTTGTTCCAAAAGCAGGAATTTTTTATAGTAAACTCAATAATATAAAAGCAGAAGGAAATACTATTGAAAATAATAATTTCAGTAGCACTCATTTCGGATTTTTATTCAGTTCTAAAAGAAGAAGAGCAATTCAAAACGTGGGTACCAGGTTAGGGGTTGAATTGAATGTGAACTTTTATACAGCTTTAAATTCAACAAGTGCCAATAAGACGGATGCTTTGGCAAGGTTTTTTTTACCAGGTTTTGCCAAAAATCACAATTTTATCTTAACCACTTCTTATCAAAAAGAAAAACTAACTAATCTATATCAGTATGCAGATGTATTTGAATATTCAAGAGGATTTTCGTCACCAATCAATGATGAATTTAAACTCATTAAAGCTGAATATCAATTGCCAATATTGTATCCTGATTATGGAGTTTTTGGGATGACTTATTTTAAACGAATTAGAGCAAACTTTTTTTGTGACTATGGTGTTGGTGAAAATATAAAATTGACAAAATCTACCGTTTATAATTCGGCTGGACTAGAATTAATATTTGACAACACGATTTTAAATTTTATACCTTTAAGTATTGGGGTGCGAAAATCATTTTTATTTAACAGCAATCCTTTGTTGGCAGACACTGATTCAGGTTTTAGCTTTTTTGTATATACTGATTTGTAATATTAAAACTAAAAAATTAAAATCAAATAAACAACAGTTTGGCAAAATGGCTGGTTCAGTAGTTAATTGAACATTCTTTCTCGCCTCAAAATTTGTGGTATATACACTGTTTAGTGCTTATATATAGGCCACTTATTTAAGCTGCAAACATTTAAGCGTAACCTTATGACAACAGAAACAGACAATATAAAACTTATAGAACTGCTTGATAAAGCGGAACATTTGGCTGGACAATTTTCAGGTGGTTACTCTGTACAATTTTTCTCAGCAGAAGAGTTTCACTTAGCATTAGTTGACAGTATTACGAAACTAAAAAACGGAGACAAATCACAATTATACCAACTCAATATTTGGTTTTTGCCTACTTCTTGTTGGGACGACTTTATTGGACGTGATGGTCAAGAATTAGCAAATGAAATAAGTGAAACATTAGTTAAAATGACAGATGATGAAACTCGAAAATAACTGGCGACAAAAATCACTTGAAAGCCTTGAAAAGAAAATATGGCCAACGTTAAGTTCAGACGAAGGTTCTTATTTAATTAAGACTTGCATCGCATTACGCAAAAAGCAACTTCAATACTTTACGACCGAAGATTTGCGAATAATGATTGGACAAGAAATTGGACTTTACTTTTTAATACCATTAGCAATTGAAACTTTGACTGACAACTTATTTGCTGAAGGTGATATGTATGAAGGTGACTTATTGAAAAATGTTTTAGACTTGGATACAAAATTTTGGGACGATAATAAAAATTACTGGCAACAATTAAACGAAATAATCAAGGACAGACGACATGAAATAGCAAAAATGAAGTTTGACATTTTTAAATTTGACAACTGCAAACACAGACAATGAGAAGAAAGGCTGAACATACTAGCGCCTGCAAGAAATTGGTGGTTTCATGCTTTGCAGACCGACAATTTTCGGAGGTTAATCCTCTGTGCCACCTACGTCAATCCCCAAAATGTTAACTGTCATTTTAGAAAAACACTAACCGAATTAAATATGAAATATTTCAGAATGACATATTCAACAGGTAAGGAAATAGGACGAGACTTTCCGCAACTTCATTGTTTGACAAAGTTTTACGCAAACCAACTAAGTGCATGGGAATTTCCAGCATTGATACCAAAACTTGAATTTGAGTTAAATAAGACGGCAAAGCTTACAGACGTATTATCTAATGCTGCCATTTCGGGTTATGGGCTTTTAATTAATAATAAAACGAAAGAAATATTTTCCAAGTTTAATTTGATGACACATAAATTCTACGATGCAAAAATAATAATACCCAAGACTGGAGAAGTTTTGGCTTTCAATTATTTTCATCCTTGTTACCCAAACTTATCAAGACTACTCGACTATGAACAGTCAGTATTCTATGAAACAAAGTGGAATTCGAGAGTAGACAATATACGAATTAATTCCTACGACCATTACACCGAATTAAAGTCTCAAGACAAAAAAGCTATGTTTGGGGTTAAACTTGACGAAATATATGTTAATAAAATGTTCGACATATCACTTGACTTGTTTGTTTTTTTGCCATTTGCAAACACAACTTATGTTACAAAAAGACTGAAAGACGAACTTGAAAAAAATAACATAAAAGGACTGACATTTGAAGATGCACCTGAAATTAAAATATAAAAAAACTACTGCTAACTGGACATTTGCTAAAAGTTGGATGGACGATGTTGCAGAAACTTTTCGGTATTTAATAAAAATTAGTAATAGGTTGACTAATAGTGTTTCGAATTCCCCACCTTATTGTAGCAGCAAAACGTAAGCAATAATTGTTGCAGACCCCAATAAAATCTAATAAAATCAAACAAAAATTAATTTAAAATGTTAATATAGGAATTGTAAACACAATAATGATAAATCAAATTGAAAAAATAAAAAGGACAATTGAACCCTTAAGACAAGAAATTATTAATCATAAAGTTTATTCAGCAATTAAAGACATAGACGACTTGAAAGTATTTATGCAATTTCATGTATATGCTGTATGGGACTTTATGTCTTTGTTAAAAACTTTACAAGGCAACTTAACTTGTACAACTGTTCCTTGGTTTCCCAAAGGAACAGCAGACACAAGATATCTTATTAACGAAATTGTTGTAGGTGAAGAATCGGACGAAGATCTAAATGGCATAAGGAAAAGTCATTTTGAAATATATTTAGACGCTATGAAACAATGCGGAGCAGATACTTCAAAAATTGAAGCGTTTACAGATGTATTAAAAAATACTGGCGACTTTAACTCCGCTTATTTGTCTTCAGAAACGCCAAAGGAAGCAAAAGATTTTGTAGACTTTACATTCAAAGTTATTGAAAGCGGGAAAGACTATCTGCAATCAGCTATTTTCACTTTTGGACGTGAAGACTTAATTCCAGATATGTTTATATCCATAATAAACAAAATTCACAAAAACTTTCCAGAAGATATTTCAATTTTTAAATACTATATAGAAAGGCATATTGAAGTTGATGGCAACCACCATAGTCATCTTGCTTTACAAATGACAGCCAATCTTTGTAATGACAACGAACAATATTGGAAAGAGGCAGAAGAGTCAGTTGTAGATTCATTGAAACAAAGAATTGAATTATGGAACGGTATATACCGAATGTTGACAGTAAGAACAACACCCTCTATCCTCCCACTATCCATTGAATTAACAATGCAATCTGCGAAATTATAATGAATATAACAATCATTGGAGCCTCGGCTGGAATAGGATTAGAAGCAGTAAAAAGAGGATTAAATAGAAATCATGCCATAACAACGCTCTCTAGAACTGAAATAGAAATAGAAGAGAAAAAATCTTTAAATGAGATAATTGGTGATGCCACTAATAAAGCTGACCTATTAAAGTCAATTCAAAACGCAGATGCGCTAATTATAACATTGGGCACCGGTAAGAATATGAAAGCTACTACCCTATTTTCTGATTTCGCAAAATTAATTGTGGAAATACATAGGGAGAATAAAATAGATATCCCAATTATTTTTGTCACCGGATTTGGAGCTGGTGAGAGTAAGAATTATGTTACTTGGATTGTAAAGCTATTTTTAAAATACTTATTGAAGGATGTTTATGCTGATAAAACTAAAATGGAAGAAATCATCACAAATTCCGATCTGAAATGGACAGTTGTGAGGCCAGGTAGGCTATTACACAAAGAATTGACAGAGAAATACCGTATTGAAAATAAATTATTCAAAGGAATAAACATAGGTGGAATTAATAGAGCTGATGTAGCAGACTTTTTAATAAAACAAGCAGAAAATCAAACTGAATTGAAAAAGTATATTGCAATATCTGAAAAATAGGATTAAATAAAGGTAAAACCTGAATGAACGCAAAACATATTCCGAAAATAGTATATGTCTGTGCACGAAATGTTATAAGACATTAAACAATATGCTTCAAAAAAAATTTAAACTTAATATGAATTACTCTATTTCTAAGCTTGTTTTTCAGTTAAAATATTTGATTCTTTTTATTTTTTTAAATTCCAATTTATATTCAAATGCTCAGACTTTCCTTAATATTGAATCAGGAGTATTTTTTACAGGTATTAATGATATTCGCAACGGCAATAATGGAACGTTATTTTCTCTTAAAAATGACTTTCAAACTCCAGTAAGTCCATTTTTTAGGCTGCGCGTTGGTTATGTATCAAACGGTAAAAATCACTTTTCAATTTTATATGCTCCTTTAAAAATTGTAGAAACTGGAACAATTGCAAATGACATACTATTTGATGAAATTAACTTTAAAGCTAACATACCAATAGAAGCTGTTTACAAGTTTAATTCTTATCGCTTTACCTATAATCGAAGAATCATTTGTAAAGATAATTTTAAATTTGGTCTTGGTTTGTCTGCAAAAATTAGAGATGCAGGAGTATCGTTGAAGAATAGAGCGCTTTTAAGGGAAAATTTCAGTATTGGTTTCGCTCCACTTATCAACCTAATAGCCAGTTGGGATATATCTCAAAAAATGAGTGTTGATTTTTTTGGAGAAGGCATAGCTGCAAGTAAAGGCAGAGCCATTGACCTATCCTTATCTGGTAGATATTGTTTCACTAAAAACCTACAAGCAAATATTGGCTATAGACTGCTTGAAGGAGGAGCAAACGGAACAAGTCGATATAATTTTATTCAACTTCATTTTATCATTGCTAGTATAAACTATTCATTTAACAAAAACATTAAAGAGCCATAAGTAATAAATTATATTGTTTTAAATTTTATTTATAATAATATTACTTGAACGTTTTAAAAGCCCCTACCCAACATTCAGTTGTTGCGGTTTTACAATTGCTTAATACTTTTGGCATTTTGTAATGCAAACATATAACTCTTATTAATCTATTTGCTGTATAATTAGCATAGCCAAAAAACCATTTCAAATCCTAATAATTAAAGACGGAGATTACAAATGCGAAACAGCTAGAAATGATTAAACAGAAATTAGAGTATAACTGACGCATAATGCTATTTTTAATAGGCTAACTATTTATTAATCCTCCTTGTTGTGTAATTCGAATTTTAAACGCTTTGACTCTTGAATTTGATTAAGTGACTTTATCACGAATTGCAATTTTGTTATTTAAAATATTGAAACAAACTTAACTATAAAATAATAAATAATATTTGTTGTTGATTTAAAAAAAAAACTAATTTTGGCTTTTGAAAGCCTTGTTTATGGATAAAAAATTAGATATTGTACTTATTGACGATGATAACATTTTCAATTTTATTAGTAATAGGGTAATAAAAAGCTCTGGCATAGCAAATAACATAACTACTTTTTCTAATGCTAAACAAGCTTTAGTTTTTTTCTCTGAATCAAAAAAGAATTGCTCTGATATAATCCTGCTTGATATAAGAATGCCAGAAATGGATGGTTTTGAATTTTTGGAAAAGTTTATTGGGCTTGAATGCTTAGGCACCAAAGTGTATATGTTAACCTCTTCAATGGATTATAAAGATAAAGAAAAAGCAAGTACTTTTTTTCCTGTCAAAGGCTTTTTAAGCAAACCACTTACCGAAGATAAAGTTCTTAAAATTTACAATTCAAAATAAATAACATCAATTGAATTGTTTAATTTTAGTAAATGTGAACTTGGTTAATTATAATTAAAATATCTTGTTCATATAAACTTAGCTTATCTCTTTAGTTTTAGTCCCATTTGGTATAGTTATTGTGAATTTAGTTCCCTGAAGTGGTATCGATTCTAATAATATTTTTCCATTAAGTTTATTAATGATTTCCGAACAAATAAAGAGCCCTAGTCCTGAACCCGATGTTGTGCTTGAAGCTCTGTGGAATATTTTAAAAACATTTTTTTGATGGTCATAAGGTATACCTTCTCCATTATCTTGTATGGTTATCAAACAATTTTCATGATCAATTATAGCTAAAAATTTTATAAACGCATTGCCATCATTTTCTCTGCTATATTTTACAGCATTAGCTATTAAATTATTTATCAGCGTGATTATTCGGTTTTCATCAGAGTAAAAAGGACAATCTGCTTGTATCGATGTTTCTAACTTAATTTTATAATTAACATAATATTGAACACTTTCAAAAGATTGATTAACAAAATGTAGTAAATTAATTTCAGTTAAATCAATTTCAGTACGAGCATTTCGATAATAGTTTAGAATTTCACGAATAGTATCATCTAACCTTAATATAGATTTGCGCATTAAGGTTAAATACTCCTTATTTTCACTCCCAAATTCACCACTTTCATAAATAATATCTAGCAACCCCATAAGCGCAAGCACTGGCGATCGCAGGTCATGTGTAATAGAATATGCCAAGCTATCAAGTTCTCCATTAAGTTTTTCAAGTTCCTTGTTTTTTATTATAAGCTCGTCACGGCCTTTTTTAAGCTCAGTAATATTAACACCATAAGCCATTAAATAATTCCTACCTTCATAATCTTCATAAGGAAATAACTCTCTAAGCATTACTTTTTCATTGTCGGCAAACTCGTTATAAATGTCTTGATAGCGAACTGTTTTTTTTTCAGCAATTGCTGAATGAAGTAATGCCTGTCTTTCATCTGCAAGTTGCAAATCTAAATTCCTAAAATCAAAATAATCTTTCATTGTTTTATTAATAAGCCACTTTCGTACTTTTTCGTCTTTAACCGCACTCTTATTTAAAAATTTATATCTAAGTTCATTATCAAATACACCGATATCTACAGGTATGTTATCAAATAAATTTTCATAAAACTTTTTTTGCTTTTCAATTTCAGAATTAAGGGTAACCTTGTCGTCATATTCCATTCGTAAAGAACTTGTAACCTGAAGCAAGTCTAAGACTGAGTCGTTCAATGCAAAATCGGATATATATAAATTGGTTTTTATAAAATCATCATCACTTGATATCCAAGGAGATCCACAGAACAAAAGTCTATTATTACGGCTATCAAAAACAAATTGACCTTTTAAATTAATTGGATATGAAAGATTCCTAATTTGTAAAATAAAAACCTGGTCTTTAAATTTCAATATAGAGTCAAACTTATATTCAATGCCCAATTTAGGCCTTACAAAAGCAAAAGTATCTTCAAAAGAAATGGCCTCAGGAATAATCTTACGAAGACTTTTACCTGCAAACGTAATTGATAAATCTTGCTCAATAATTATAAAAAATGGAAAAAGTTCCTCAAGTAATTGAGCGTTAAAAATCATTTGATCCATATATTTAATGGACTATAATCTCGAACAAATCATAAGTTATTTCTGTTTCACTATGATTTAAATGATT
>CAMBYC010000064.1 GCA_945871875.1 Sphingobacterium thalpophilum | reverse complement strand
TTTTATTGACTATCCTTCTTGGAGGTTTCCTATCTGCATCAGCTCAAAAAACAGTAGTAGATGTAGCTGTAAGTTCTAAAGCTCATACTACTTTAGTTGCTGCCGTAACTGCAGCTGATTTAGTAGCTACTTTGCAAACTGCTGGTCCTTTTACAGTATTTGCTCCTACAAATGATGCTTTCGCAAAATTGCCTGCTGGAACTGTTGAAAGTCTTCTTAAGCCAGAGAACAAAGCTACTTTGACTAAGATTTTAACTTATCATGTTGTTGCTGGAAATTTAGATGCAACAGCTGTTTTAAAAGCTATTAAAGATGGTAAAGGTAAAGTTAAATTGACAACCGTAAGTGGTGGAACATTAACTGCTTCTTTAAAAGATGGTAAAGTTATTTTAACAGATGAGAAAGGTGGAGTTGCTACTGTAACTGCTACTGATTTAAAAGCAGGAAACGGTGTTGTACACGTTCTCGATACTGTTGTAATGCCTAAATAATTTTATAGGTTCTTACTTTGAAAAAGGGCTCTTAGCAATAAGAGCCTTTTTTTATTCGAAATTTATCGAAATGAAGCACACTAAGATCACCCCATAAGCAGTAAATGACCCACCATTTAACATGAGCCATTAGTTTTGATGTTACAAGACTAAATTTTAAACTTGCCTAAATTGCTTTTCTTCTCTTTGGGCAAATTGAATTAAACCCAGATAACCCATCAGAAGATAAAATTTAATTTTGTGGCTAAAGCCATTTCAAAAATAATCAGAAACCCCTAGCTAAAGCTAGGGGCTATTAAAATCAACCTCGCTATTTTCCTAACGCGAAATTGAATTAAACTATAATTGCACGATCGTCTACCTTGGAAAGTATCTTATTCACAATTGGATGTAATTCTTTAATATTTCGCTCATATCGAACAATTTGCATTCCCTTATCAATTACCAATTGAAGTGCATAATCAATAAGCGTTGAATTGTTTTCAGCATGCATTCTTTCTATTGCTAATCTTGCCATTAAATAACTTATTGTAGATTCCGCTCCTTGATTGAGATTTACATTGAATTCCTCAACTCCATCGTAGCAACCGCCAGTACAAGGGTTGTACACAATTTGATTTAAATGGTTTTCCCCTAAAAACCAATTGAAAGCTATAGTCGCCTTTCGTCTATATTCAGCATTATTAAACGCAAAATAAAATTTCTCTAATGTCATAATGGTATAGGCTACATCTATTGGCTGCTCTCCACCTTTAATGCTTTCTTTATTTTTATCTTTTGTAAGCCAACCCCTATTAGATATCACTTTTAACTTGCCGTCTATAATTATTTTTGATAAAAGAAATTCTAAACTGTCTTTTGCGATGGTCTTATATTCCTCTTTACCTGTGCTTAAATATGCACATAACATTGCTTCTGGCATCAGACTATTGCCATAAGTTAAATAATCTTCAAACCAACTCCATTGATCTGTTCTTTCATGTTTATACATTTGTACCAACCGATTGGCAAATGTTTGTAGCAATGCTAGATTCTCTTTGTTGTTATTGTAATACAACCCTTTTAAAATAAATGACATTGCCCTTGTAGAATGTATATTGCTTAAATGTGGCAATGCTCTTTGCATTAAAAATTCACAATCGTTAGTTAATCTTAGCGGTAATATGTTTTTTAATGAACTCGCAAATCCAATTGCCCAAATAGCTCTTCCATTGCTATCTTCTAAGTTTTCAATATAATTTTGAGACGTAAATTCATTTCTCTCATTCATATAATTTAAAAAAATTCCGTCTGGCTGGATGCAATGTTTTATACATTCCAAATATGTTTCTATTAAAACTAGGTCATCTTCATTCTTATAAATATCATAATGTTGACAAATGGCAATCAATGCTCTTGCATTGTCATCTAGCGTATAACCAGAAAACTTATCTGGATGTGCAATTTTGGAGAATTGAATCATTCCAAAATTTGTTGTCATATTTTTAATATGACTTAAATTGATAACAGGAGCTTTATAACTTAATTGAAATGCTTTGGATGTAAATTTCTCAAAAACTTTGGCATGAGCTAATGCAGAATTTTGCCAAACTGTTGACGCCATTTTATGAAAACTATTTGAAGTGATTTCCGCTCTTAATTGATCATTATCTAATAAGTGAATGATGGTTTTAGACAATTGTACTACATCTTCAAAGTCTATAATTATTCCATTATTATTGCTTAAAACCTCTTTTGCGTGTGGTATTGGAGTTGAAATTACTGGACAACCCGAACTTGCAGCATAAGAAAACGTACCACTTACAGCCTGATTGGGATCTTTTGAAGTAAATAAATAGATGTCTGAAAGTTGTAAATATTCTAAAAGTGAATGCAATGGTAGATATTCATTTACGAATCGTACGTGTTTATTAATATCTAATTGAATTACTATATTTTCTAACATATTTCTATACTTTTCTCCTTCTTGCTTTACCAAGGAAGGATGCGTTTTGCCTAATATTAAGAATAGTATATCTGGATGGTTTTTAATAACTGATGGAAGGGCTTGTAATGTAGTTTCAATATTTTTACTAGAACCTAAAAGTCCAAATGTTGAAAGCACTTTCCGCTGGGATAATCCATAATGTTGTTTTAGTTTTATCTTGTCCAAAGGTTTTACCAAATGGGTGCCGTGCGGTATTACTAATATTTTACTTTTTGAAATATCATAATCACTTTGCAAGATATTTGCAGAGTTTGTAGTCATCACAATTATTGACTTCGCAATAGCTCCCATTTCCTGAACTTTCAATTTCAGTTCTTCATTTGGAGCTGGTAATACTGTATGAAAAACAATTACAATAGGTTTAGTGATGTTTTTAATAAATTGTTGAAAATCTTTTTCATTCTTTGAAAAAAAACCAAACTCATGTTGAATAACTACTAGTTTGATATTGTTATCATTATTAATATAAAACGCATTTTTCTTATATGAATTAGAACATTCTGTGTTTAGTGTTAATTTAACTTTTGGTGTATAAATATGTTTTTCTGTATCCGATTCCAAAGCACATATTTTACACACAAATGAATTTTCGAATTGGTTGGTTAATGCGTTTATTAAATCTTGTGAATAGGTAGCAATGCCACACTCTCTTGGTGGAAAAGAAGAAATGAATAAAATTTCAGGTAGTTTGATTTCTTGTCTTTTTATGTCTATATGGTTCTTTGATAAGTAGCTTACTCCATTTTTTCGTAATTAAATTCTGTTAAAGAATCAATTAATATTATTTCTTTTACCATATTTATTGTTTTATATTTTATTTGATTGTAGTTCAGCTAAAAGTTCCTTCAAACTTAAAGTTGCTACAGCTATTCTTTCGTCGGCAGCTCCATAATAAATATATATGGTATCTCCCTCTACAAATGCTCCAGTAGGGAAACACACATTATTCACCTCGCCTTTTAGCTCCCAATCTTTTTCTGGCCAAAACAATGGATAAGGTAACCTAGCAATTTCCTTTTGTGGACTTTTTAAATCCAGCAATGCAGCACAGGCTGAATATACATATCCACTTACAGAATCATGAACACCATGATAAATGAGTAGCCAGCCATCAGCGGTTTCAATGGGTGGACAACCTCCGCCAATATAACTTACTTCATGATCATACTTTGGAGCTAAAACTATATTTTCATTAAAATGAACAAAGTAATTTTGCCAAAATTCGATGGTTAAATCTTCTAATTTTTCTATTGCAACTACAATTTGTATATCAGGCCTGATTCTGTGTAAAAAACCAAACTTATTATCAATTTTACGAGGGAAAAAAACTACATTCTTATCCCATATAAACATCTTTCCGTCATGCTTTTCATGGTTAATTTGATAATCATTAAAACGAGTATATTTTTCCTGTAAAGCTCCTTTAGATTCAATAAAGTGTTTGAATTCTTCATAAGTAATTTTAGGTACTATGATTCCATATTTTACCCAATGTTCTAAATCGGTGGATGTTGCCAGTGCACTCAATGCATTTATACCATCATAAGCTGTGTAAGAAAGAAAATAAGTGCCTTCAATATTAACAATTCGAGGGTCTTCCAACCCTTGGAATTCATATTCTGCTTGTGGAATGAGCAATGGCACATCAGAACGTTTTTCAATTGTCATTGGAGAAGACAATCTACAGTAACCAATTGTAGAATAATTATCTTTTGCAACAGCTCTATAAAACATGTGAATTTTATCGCCAACCTTTATTACCGCAGGATTCAACACACCTTCGCATTCAAAATCATTTTTTGTTTTACGAAGAATCACACCTAGTTTTTCTACTTTGATCATAATTTAATTTCTGGTTGTTATAAACCATTTTTTTTATTTTTTGAATTCCTCTAAATTTTCTCCTTGAAATAAATACAAATAGCATTCGCTTCAAATTAAGTACCTGTACCTAATTTTCAATAAGTATTTTAATCTTGATATTAAATACCTATTTAAACCAATAATTTGAAATATTTTCTTGATATTCAGCTTCCTTAATGCTTAAATCATATCAATTATTAAGATCAAAAAACAACTTTACCTGATTGTATAAATGATAATAAAAGTTTATTGCAAAAAATAGTGTGAAAGAAATAAGAAGCAAAAACCCCGATGCATTAACTTTTTGGTGATTGATTAAAGTACGATAAATAAACTCGTTTGTACTATGATTTGAGAACGTGTTAATGTTTTATACACATGATAAGGATCATTATAATGGTTAATGGTTAATGGTTAATTAATTTTTTATTTAGATTAAACCCAATAAATTCAAATCATTCAATCTAATTAACCCTTAACCCTTAACCCTTAACAATTACTCTCGATGAATTTCTCTGGTGCAATTCAGATGCAAATATTACCGTCTCGAAATGCTTTGTTGGCCTTTTGCTCTCTATCATATTGATCAACAACTCCGCCGATTTCCTGCCCATCTCATAAGCGGGTTGTCTAACTACCGTTAACGATGGCGTTAACAAATCTGTTAAATCTAAATTGCTAAATCCAACCAAACTCAATTGATCGGGAATTGTAATGTCTTTTATTTGACAATACCGCATTATATTGGTAGTAATCTTATCCGAACACGCCAATATCGCATCTATTCTTTGCTTGTTAGCAATTGCTTTTGTCATGATTTCTTCTACTTCCTCGTAAATCAATCCTCCATGCAAACAATAATAAATGTTGTCCTCTTTGATTTCTATCAAATGGTCACTTAATGCGGCTTTATATCCTCTAACCCTTTCTTGTGTTATCGATAAATAAGAGGCATTTGCAAAACATGCAATGTTTTTATACCCATTTTCAATAAAATGGGTTGTGGCTTCGTATGCAGCTTTATAATTATCTACTGCAACTTTATGGATGTCTTCAAAATCTACCAATCTATCAAATGAAACCATGTTCATCCCTCTGTCGTACAAGTGCTTCACATGATTAAAAGTGGAAGTTTCTGAGGAAACAGAAAGTATTATACCATCCACACTTCTAGATGCTAAATATTGTATAGATGAAACTTCTTTATTGAAGTCCTCTTTACTTTGGGCAATAATTACATTATATCCATTCTCTTGTGCAACAGATTCTATTCCGTTAATCACTTGAGAAAAAAAGCTATTCGCAATTTCACTTACCAAAACCCCAATAGAACTGCTTCTTTTTTCTTTTAAACTTAATGCAATAGGGTTTGGACTGTAATTGTATTCTTTTGCATACAACAAAACCCGCTCTTTGGTTTTTGGACTAATTTCATAGCTATCTCTCAATGCTCTACTTACTGTAGAAGATGATAACCCCAATGCTTTGGCTATATCTTTAATGGTGATGGCGTCGAATTTCATTTAAAGAAGAAAAATTAGTGCTTAAAGTTAAACAATTTATGCAACTTCTACCGGTATCGTTTGCGTAAATATAAAAGCACTTATTCAGTGTTTTATTACACTTTTATGATGCCAATCATTAAATTTATATTTATTTTTTTATATGAAACATTTCATAATTGCTTGCTTAGCTTCATTTTCTTACTTCTGTGGTTTAGCTCAACAATTGCCTAATTTTAAAGTTGCCACAACCTCTTTCAAAAAAGATACCACCAATATCCAAAATTTTGGTGCTATCGCAAAAGATGACTTTATCAATACTTTTGCTATCAACAATGCCATTAATTTTATGCATAAAAAGGGTGGTGGTGTTGTACTTGTTCCCAAAGGGTTGTGGATGTCGGGACCAATTGTGCTGAAATCTAACGTGAATCTACATTTTAACAAAGGTGCAGTACTGGTTTTTAGCCCTGATTTCTCTTTGTATCCTCTTGTAGAATCTTCTTTTGAAGGCGTTCTTGCCGCTCGTTGTCAATCGCCTATCTCGGCAGAAAATCAAACCAACATCGCTATAACTGGTGAGGGAATAATTGATGGTAATGGCATCTATTGGCGACCATTAAAGAAAGATAAACTTTCAGAAGCTGAATGGAGAAGACATCTTCAAAATTATGGAGGTGCTCTAACTGATGATAAAAAAAATTGGTACCCCTCAAAAGCTGCTGTAGAAGCTTCCAAAGCTAAAGATATTGGCAAATTGGTGAATGGTAAAAAGTTGAAAGACTTTGAAAACATTAAAGATTTCTTACGTCCAAATATGCTTAGAATTAGCAGCTGTAAAAATGTATTGGTAGAAAATGTAACGTTTCAGAATTCCCCTGCATGGACTACACACTTTTTAATGAGTAACGACATCACCATTAAAGGAATGAGGGTGAAAAATCCATGGTGGGGTGCAAACACAGATGCTATTGATTTAGAAAGTTGTAGCAATGTAGCTATGGAAGATTGTGTATTTGATACTGGGGATGATGGCATCACAATAAAGAGCGGTAGAGATGAAGATGGGCGCAAACGTGGAATACCCACACAAAATGTATCAATTAAAAATTGTACTGTTTATCACGCACATGGCGGTTTTGTTATTGGAAGTGAAATGAGTGGTGGTGCTAAAAATATATACATTAGCGATTGCACATTCATTGGAACGGATATCGGTTTGAGATTTAAAACGGTAAGGGGAAGAGGTGGTATGGTTGAAAACATCTATGCCCACAACATCAATATGAAAGATATTGTTGGCGAAGCCATCTTGTTTGATATGTATTATGCTGCGGTAGATCCTATCAAACTAAGTAATGATAAAGATCCTGAATTGGTGGTTGCAAAATTTCCTGTAACTGAAGCTACACCACAGTTTCAACATTTTTATTTCGATAACATAGTTTGTGATGGTGCCAATAAAGCTTTGTTTGTAAGAGGGATTCCTGAAATGCATATCAAAGATGTAAATATTGACCAGTCATACATCAAATCAAAACAAGGGTTACAAATAGAAGAAGCAACAGGTGTTACCATTAAGAACTCAACAATCGTTCTTCAAGATGTTGCACCAATCCTAAAAATTAAGAATTCGGATAATATCAATATCGATACCATCGCTTTAAAGAGAATAAGTCATCCTACAACTGGATTGGCAGAAAAATTTGCATCTACAATAATGCAGATTTGGCCAGATTCTTTTTCTGTTAAACCCGGTGGGAGAGCAAGATGGAGTTACGACCAAGGGGTGATTTTACGAGGTATTGAATCTCTATGGATTGCTACAGGAGATGCCCAGTATTTCAACTACATAGAACATGCAATGGATTGCTATGTAAATGAAGCGGGAAATATTTATGATTATAAAGCTGAAGATTTCAATTTAGACCATTTAAACAATGGTAAACTATTACTAACCCTTTATCAAGTAACCGGTAAAGAAAAATACAAAAAGGCAATTGACCAGCTGCATCTTCAATTGATGAATCAACCTAGAAATGCTGTAGGTGGCTTTTGGCACAAAAAGATTTATCCAAATCAAATGTGGTTGGATGGCTTATACATGGGGGCTGCATTTTATGCACAATATGCTGCTGCATTCCATGATAAGAATGCTTTTAAAGAAATTACACGTCAATTTGTGTTGGCAGAGCAGAATACAAGAGATGCTAGCACAGGTTTATTGTTTCACGCTTGGGACCAGAGCAAACAACAAAAATGGGCAGATCCCAAAACAGGATTATCCCCTCATATTTGGTCAAGAGCCATGGGCTGGTATGGAATTGCTTTAGTTGATGCACTAGAATATTATCCGGCCCAAAATGCTGGTCGTGATTCTCTTATTCAAATCTTACAAAGATGGACTAACGCAATTGTAAAGGTTCAAGATGCTAAAGATGGTCTTTGGTTTGATATTTTAGACGCACCAACAGATCCTCGAAATTATAAAGAAGCATCTGCTTCTAGTATGTTTACCCGTGTTTTACTTACTGCAATCAGAAAGGGATACATCAATAATGCTTATCTAGTAAATGCAAATAAAGCTTATGCGGGTATCTTAAGCACTTTTATTGAAAATGCACAAGGTAAAATCAATTTAAAAGGAACTGTAAGCGTTTCTGGTTTAGGTGGAAATCCTTATCGTGATGGAAGTTTAGATTATTATTTCAAAGAACCTGTTGTAGTTAATGATCCTAAAGGAATGGGTGCATTTTTACAATGTGCAGTAGAAGCTGAATTTGCACAAGCAAATGCCAAACACCCTGTAGTGTTACTTGATGGGTTTTACAACAATGAAATTAAAAAAGACGCTTTCGGTAACCCAACCAGATGGCACTATGCTTGGGAAGAAATGACACACGGTGGTTATAGTGTTTTAGGAAAACAATTTGAAAGTAAAGGTGCTCAATTGGGTACATTAGAAACAGCGCCCACTAAAGAATCTCTTAGCAAAGCTTCTGTTTATATAGTGGTTGATCCAGATCATATAAAAGACAATCCTACTCCAAACTACATGAATTCCACTGATGCTTCAGTGATCACAAATTGGGTAAAAGAAGGTGGAATTTTGGTTTTGATGGCAAACGATAGTGCAAATTGTGATTTGTCGCATATTAATATTTTGGCTGATCAATTTGGAATGCACTTCACAAA
Source organism: Sphingobacterium thalpophilum (assembly GCA_945871875.1). Lineage (GTDB taxonomy): Bacteria > Bacteroidota > Bacteroidia > Chitinophagales > Chitinophagaceae > Pollutibacter. The sequence continues at coordinate 9,894 of CAMBYC010000064.1, read as the reverse complement.
TGAGTCAATCAATATGGTAAAGAACAATGCATTTGAAACGGGAACAGCTTATCCTGTTCTCGGAAACAATATCTTAAAAAGCGGCTTAAAGCTTTATATTAAAGAGGTAAGTCCAATTGCTTTACAAGGTGCTGCAAAAGCAATTGTAACGGCTGGAGATAAAGTGTTGGCTGCTGTGGCTCCTTATGGAAAAGGACAAGTTTTTGGTGTAGGTGATCCTTGGCTTTACAATGAATACGTTGATGGAAGAAAGCTTCCTACAAGTTTCCAGAATTTCGATGCTTTGCAACAAATAGTAAATTGGATTCTATCAAAAGCAAAATGAGAAAATATTTAGATACAATAGTTCTGGTTGTAGCATTGCTATTTTCCTGCATTGTTTCACAAGCAAATGAAATAGTTTGGAAAGTAAGTAAAAATGGAAAAGGTGATTTCAAAACCATCCAAGAAGCAATTGAACATATTCCATTGGCACAACACGATTTTATTCGTATTCAAATAGACGCTGGTGTTTACAAAGAAAAATTATACATCAAGAAAAGTGGATTTGAATTGGTAGGAGCGGGGATGGATAAAACCATTATCACCCAATCTATCTCAAGAGATGAATGGCGGTGTGATCATATAGACGATTGGGGTGTTGCAACCGTAAATGTGGATTCTTGTTCAACCATCAATTTTAAAAATCTAACCATTGAAAACAGTTATGGATTCGAAAATATAGAAGCAGTTAAAATTGCTTGTAAATCAGATTCAACAAAGTTTAAATTGATACAACGCAATTCTCACCAAATGGCATTCAGAAGCTTTAATGCAACGAAAATAAAGTTTTTAAACTGTCATTTTAAAGCTTTTGGTGGCGATACCATGAGTCCTTGGAATACCACCGATGGTATGTTTTATTTGAAAGATTGTGTGTTAGAAGGTGGAGTAGATTTCTATTGTCCGCGTGGATGGGCTTATGCAGAAAACTGTTCTTTCTTAAGCCACAGTGGTGTTGCAGCAATTTGGCACGATGGAAGCCTTCACGAAGATGCGAAATCAGTTTTGGTCAATTGCACTTTTAATGGATTTGATGGATTTAATTTGGGAAGATTTCATAGAGATGCACAGATGTATTTAATTAAATGTCGTTTTGCTGAAAATATGTCTGACACACTCATTTTTCAAGTAAAAACAACCAATGTGTTGAGTTGGCCAGGCAGAGTTTATTATTACGATTGCATCAAAGCCAATTCTAATAAAATTGTTTTCAAAAATAATTTACACGAAGCAAAAGGGAATCCCCAAGCTTCTAACATTAATGCGAAATGGGTTTTTGATAACAGATGGAACCCTCTTAGTCAATAAAATTTCATAAATGAGTTTAACAACATTAAACAAGTCAATTGTTCAAAAAAAACCGTCACTTAAAATTCCGACTACCGAAAAAGTATTACAATTTGGAACTGGTGTATTGTTGCGTGGATTACCAGATTATTTTATTCATAAGGCAAATCAAGAGGATGTTTTCAACGGTAGCATTGTAGTAATTAAATCTACAAGCACTGGTGGTGTTGATGATTTCGCCAACCAAGATTCACTTTTTACCCATTGTGTGCGTGGTGTTTTTAATGGTAAAAATGTGGATGAGCATTTTGTAAATACTTCAATAAGTCGTGTTTTGGCTGCTAGTGAAAATTGGAACCAGATTATTGAACTTGCAAAATCTGAAGACATTGAAATAGTTGTTTCAAATACAACTGAAGCTGGATTGGTATATGATGAAAATGACATTTTTACAATTGCTACACCAAAATCTTTCCCCGGAAAATTATTGGCATTGTTGTACGAAAGATGGCTTCATTTTAATAATGATGTAAACAAAGGCTGGGTGATATTACCCACCGAATTGCTCCCAGATAATGGCAACTTGCTCAAGTCCATTCTCAATAAATTGGCATCCATCAATAAAATGCCAACAGCTTTTGTTGAATGGATGAATGTGGCCAATGAGTTTTGCAATACTTTGGTAGATAGAATTGTTCCTGGAAAAGTAAGTGATGATGAATTGCAGGTTTTGGAACAAAAATTTGGTTATAAAGACAATCTACTCATCACAAGTGAACCCTTTGCTTTATGGGCAATTGAAGCCAATAAAGCCTCTACAATTGAAAAGTTATCTTTCGCTAAAATAGACGAAAGCATTGTTGTTGCACCTTCTATTGTAAAATTTAGAGAAATTAAATTAAGACTCTTAAATGGAACACATACTTTCAGTTGTGCAGTTGCAATACTGGCTGGTTTTGAAACAGTAACTGAAGCCATCAACGATAAAGGATTTAATGAGTACATCAAAAATCTAATGCTGAACGAAATTGTTCCTTGTGTGATGAGTTCAACAATTACAGAAGAAGAAGCCATTCAATTTTCAAATAAAGTGATTGAGCGATTTGCAAATCCATACATCCAACACAAATGGATAAGCATTGCATTAAATTTTGAAGAGAAAATGAAAATGCGCAATGGTCATTTGTTGGAAACTTTTGCAGCTCAACATCAATTGCCTTCCTATTGGATGAGCTTGGGTTTTGCTGCATTTTGCGTGTATATGGAGCAAGCACACCAAAAAGAAATTAAAATTGAAGATTATTGCAACAACCAATTGTTTATAACACAGGTAGCCAAGTGGATTAACGAAATCAAAGCAAAAGGCATGAAAAATATTTTAGCTGCATGAAACAAATATTTCTAAAGATACATCCCAACGATAATGTGCTTGTAGCTTTGCAAAATTTAAGCAAGGGACAAAATATTGAATTTGAAGGCGAAAACATACTATTAAAAGAAGATATTCCAGCAAAACATAAATTTTATATCCATTCTTTACCCAAAGAAACTTCAATAGTAATGTATGGTTTGTTGGTGGGTAAATTGACGATGGATGTAGATGCAGGGGTTAGAATGTCAACAGAAAATCTGCACCACGCTTCTGAACCCTATATTTTCAAACCTTACAATTACGAATGGAAAGCCCCTGATGTTTCTAAATTCGCAAACAGAACATTTAATGGCTATCATCGTGCTGATGGAAGGGTAGGTACAGCAAATTATTGGTTGTTTATTCCAACCGTGTTTTGTGAAAACAGAAATCTAGATGTGATTAAAGAAGCATTGCACAATGAATTGGGGTATTCGGTTTCAAACCAGTATAAAAATTATACAAAAGATTTAATCAATGCCTTTAAAGCGGGTAAAGACATTGAAGAAACGGTGGCTTTGATGCCCAATACGCTTTCAAACAATAGGGTTTTTGAAAATATTGATGGAATAAAGTTTTTAAATCACCAGGGTGGTTGTGGTGGAATTAGACAAGATGCTGCTGTATTGAGCAAGCTTTTGGCTGCTTATGCAGATCATCCAAATGTGGCGGGAATTACGGTGATGAGTCTCGGTTGTCAGAATCTTCAATTGTCTGATTTCGAAGCCGATATTAAAGAGCGAAATCCAAATTTTAATAAGCCACTTTACATATTTGAGCAGCAAAAGTCGTTAAGCGAGCCAGAGATGATTTCATCTGCCATTCAACAAACTTTTAAAGGTTTGATAGAAGCGAACAAACAGAAGAGAGCTCTTGCAAGTTTAGATAAATTGTGTTTGGGTGTGAAATGTGGTGGTAGTGATGGATTTAGTGGAATTTCAGCAAATCCAGCAGTAGGCTATTGTGCAGATTTATTGGTAGGTTTGGGAGGTACGGTTTTATTGGCAGAATTCCCAGAGTTGTGTGGTGTTGAGCAAGAATTGATCAACAGAACAATAGAACCAGCTGCAGCAAATAAGTTTATTCATCTCATGAAATCCTATTCAGATTCTGCATTAAGAGTAGGATCGGGTTTTCACATGAACCCATCACCAGGAAACATTAAAGATGGATTAATTACAGATGCTATAAAATCTGCAGGTGCTGCAAAGAAAGGTGGAAACGCTCCAATTGTTGATGTGTTGGATTATACAGAACCAGCTGTAAAAAAAGGTTTGAACTTGGTTTGTACACCTGGAAACGATGTAGAAGCCACTACAGGAAAAGCTGCATCAGGTGCAACCCTAATTTTATTCACAACCGGATTGGGAACTCCAACTGGAAACCCAATTTGTCCAACCATTAAAGTAGCAAGCAATACAGCTTTAGCAAAAAGAATGGCTGATATCATAGATATTGATACCGGCGGCATTATTGAGGGAGAAAAAACCATTGCTCAAATGGGTGAAGAAATCTTAGAATATTGTATCAAAGCTGCAAGTGGAGAAGTTGTACCCAAAGCTGTATTGTTAAATCAAGATGATTTCATTCCATGGAAACGTGGAGTGAGTTTATAAAGCACAAATATTAATTGTATGAAATCTTTTTTAGACGAAAATTTTTTATTAAAAACTAAAACTGCACAGACGCTATACCATGAGTATGCACAGAAGATGCCGTTGATAGATTATCATTGTCATCTTTCACCTCAACAAATAGCTGATAATATTCAGTTTTCTAATATAACTGAAGCTTGGTTATCTGGAGATCATTACAAATGGCGTGCAATGCGAACCAACGGGGTAGATGAATCTTACTGCACAGGAAATAAACCAGACGAAGAGAAATTTATCAAATGGGCAGAAACTGTTCCTTATACCATGCGCAATCCATTATATCATTGGACTCATTTAGAATTGCAAAGACATTTTGATGTAAAAGAAATTCTAAATCCCAATAGTGCAAAAAGTATTTATGAAACCACTTCTTCATTTCTACAAGATCCTGCATATTCTACCCAGGGCTTGATTCAAAAGATGAATGTACGTATTATTTGTACTACAGATGATCCTATTGATACATTAGAATACCATCAAAAAATAAAAGACAGCAATTTTAACGTGAAGGTGCTTCCGGCATTTCGTCCAGATAAAGCAATGGAAGTGAACAATGCTGCAAAATTTGTAGAGTACGTAAAAAAGCTTGAGCAAGCTGCAAATGTTTCAATATCAAGTGTTGAAGATTTGTTGGCAGCCATTAAAAACCGGCATGATTATTTTGCAACGATGGGTTGTAATGTAAGCGACCATGGTTTGGAAGAGATTTATGCAGAAGATTTTACAGCATCAGAAATAGAAGCCATTTTTATAAAAGTGTATTGTGGAAACGAATTAGATAGATTGGAGCAGCGTAAATTTAAATCTTTCATGTTGTTGGAATTTGCAAAATGGGATTGGGAAAAAGGATGGATACAACAATACCATCTAGGTGCATTGAGAAACAACAATGCCCGAATGATGCAAAAACTTGGACCAGATACAGGTTGGGATAGTATCGGCGATTTCTCTCAAGCTACAGCCTTGGCTAAGTTCTTAAATACATTAGACAGCGAAGATAAATTGACGAAAACCATTATATACAATTTAAATCCAGCTGATAATGAATTAATGGCAACCATGATTGGCAATTTTAATGACGGTTCAGTTGCAGGTAAGATTCAATTTGGAAGTGCTTGGTGGTTCTTAGATCAGAAAGACGGAATGGAAAGACAAATCAACGCCTTGAGCAATATGGGATTATTAAGTCGATTTGTAGGTATGTTAACAGATTCAAGAAGTTTCTTGTCATATCCACGACATGAATATTTTAGAAGAATTGTTTGCAATATGTTTGGCAATGAAATTGAAGAAGGTGAATTGCCCAATGACATTGCTTGGACTGGGAAAGTTATTCAAGACATTTGTTTCAACAATGCGAATCAATATTTTGGTTGGAATGCAGCGTTATGAGGTACTAAAGATATATATTGAATGTAAAAGATAAATTTAAGGGCGACCACAAAGGTCGCCCTTACAATGTGCAAAATAATTTTAATGTATCACCTTGATAATTTCATCAAATAATAGGGTTCTGTAGGGGCGACCCTTGTGGTCGCCCATTATAAATGCTGTGGTCGCCCATTATAAATGCTTTGGTCGCTCTTATTGGCATTTTTTTATAATCCCTAGATGTAGAATTGTTTAATGACAATACATTAATGATCACAAAGTGGTCAAATATTCTAGAACAATAAATCAATAATAAAAACGACTCCGAAGGAGTCGAATAAATGATTATTCATCTACACTATTTACAAAAAATATTCGTAGATAAAATATTGATACGACATCTTCTGATTAGTAGTTATTTTATGTAAAAAGTTTTATTTTATTTGACCACTCTTCGTGGTTATTAATCAATTTTCAATTGCCCTTAAGCAATTGCGTGGGTTAATTACTAAACATAAAAAAGCCTTTCATTTTATTGAAAGGCTTTGTAGCCCAAAGGGGAGTGAATTTGAATAAATTATTTGAAGATTTAACTCAAATATTAATTTGTGAGTGAGGTTCTCTCGGATAAAATCTACGGAATTCAGAAATTGAGAAATTTGAGTTATTTAAAATGAAATGAGTCGAAATATGGAATTTTTGAATTAAGAGGCACTCTTAAATATGCCCATTAAATATCCTTATATATGCACAACAATAATCCTTAAAAATGCACAATTATCAGTTTTATGTCTATATTTGGATAGGTTTATAGAATAAGTTATGAGTTATATCAAAAGGTTGATTGAAGATGATTTAAAGGGAAAAATGTTAGCCTCTGGTGCTGTACTTATAAAAGGTCCTAAGTCATGTGGAAAAACAGAAACTGCAACACGATATGCAAAAAGTGTGTTGAAAATGGATCAAGATCCACAAGTTTCAGTAATCATGGCAACCAATCCTCAGTTATTGTTAGTTGGCGAAAATCCACGATTGATTGATGAATGGCAAGAGCAACCAGAAATTTGGAATTACGTAAGACATGAAGTCGATCATCGTAAGTTAAAGGGTATGTTTATACTTACAGGATCGGCCAACCCACCTGAAAATGTTAAGCTCCATAGTGGAGCGGGTCGTTTTACGGTCGTACAAATGGATACACTGACTTGGCAAGAATTGGGGTACTCCAGCGGTACTGTAAAACTATCAAAGTTGCTAATTGGTGAAATAAATGATTTTTATGAACCGGCAATTTCATTGGAGTTTATCATTGAAAGAATTTGCATAGGTGGTTGGCCTACATTGATAAATGAGAGTTTACAAAATGCATTAAACCTTAATAGAGGTTATATCGATTTACTTTGTGAGGTAGATATGAGCCATGTTTCAGGAGTCAAGAGAAACCCTCATAAAGTACGCAGTTTATTGCGCTCTCTATCGAGAAATGTAGCAACTTTAGTTGATAATAAAACCTTAGAGAAGGATGTTAAAATCAATGAAAACAATGAATTATCAAGAAACACACTTTCAGATTATTTAGATGCACTTTCCAAATTAATGATACTTTCCGAACAACGGGCATTCAACCCACATATTCGATCATCGGCATCGTTACGTAAATCAACGAAAAGGCATCTATGCGACCCTTCATTAGCTGTTGCGGTTTTGGGTTTGGATAAGGAATCATTGATGAAAGATATAAAATACACAGGTTTTCTGTTTGAATCATTAGCATTACACGAATTGAATGTATATGCCAAAGCAAATGATGCTACTGTTTATCATTACAATGATTCTTATGGTTATGAAATTGATGCAATCGTTCAGAAACGCAATGGAGATTATGCCGCTTTTGAAATAAAACTTGGAGTAGGTTTCATTGACGATGCTGTAGAGAATCTAAAAAAATTCTCATCCAATATTGACACTAGCAAAATGGAATCTCCAAAATCACTGAATATAATTACAGGAACAGGTATGAGCTATCGACGCCCAGATGGAATAAATGTAATTTCATTGGCTTCACTCGGGAAATAAAAAAATCCCCGGCATATGCCAGGGATTTGTAGAGCGTACGGGAATCGAACCCGTCATTCCTCCGTGAAAGGGAGGTGTCTTAACCGATTGACCAACGCTCCATCGTTTTTGGGATTGCAAAGATAAGAGTTTACTTCTATTTAACAAAATAATATCAAAAATTCATTAAGTTTATTCAAGTTATTATTTGATACATATTGATTTCGTATATTGCAATCTATATTTTTTATCCTAACATCAATCTAAGAAATGAACACAGTTAAAGTTGCCATCAATGGTTTTGGAAGAATTGGAAGATTAGTCTTTAGACAAATTTACAACATGGAAGGCATCGAAATTGTTGCCATCAATGATTTGACAAGTCCACAAGTGTTGGCACACCTTTTAAAATACGATACTGCACAAGGTAGATTTAATGCTGATGTAGTTGCTGGAGAAAATGCAATTAGTGTAAACGGCGAAGAAATCAAAATTTACGCACAAAGAGATCCAGCTCAAATTCCTTGGGGAGCTCACCAAGTAGATGTGGTTTTAGAATGTACTGGTTTCTTTACAGATAAAGACAAAGCTGCAGCTCACATCACTGCTGGTGCTCGCAAAGTGGTAATTTCTGCACCTGCAACCGGAGATCTTAAAACAATAGTATTTAATGTTAACCACAATATTTTAGACGGATCTGAAACTGTAATCAGCTGTGCATCTTGTACTACCAATTGTTTGGCTCCAATGGCTAAAGTGTTGGAAGACAAATATGTAATCTCTGGTGGTTTAATGACTACCGTTCACGCCTATACCAACGATCAAATGACCCAGGATTCTCCGCATCCAAAAGGAGACCTTAGAAGAGCTAGAGCCGCTGCCCAAAATATTGTTCCAAATAGCACTGGTGCCGCTAAAGCAATCGGTTTGGTTATCCCTTCTCTAAAAGGAAAATTAGACGGAACTGCTCAGCGTGTTCCAACACTAACCGGTTCTTTAACTGAATTGACTACCGTATTGGGTGCAAAAGTAACTGTAGAAGAAGTTAACGCTGCTATGAAAGCTGCTGCTAACGAAAGCTTCGGTTACACAGAAGACGAAATCGTGAGTAGCGATGTTGTTGGCAGCAGTTTTGGTTCTTTGTTTGATGCTACACAGACTAAAGTACTTACCGTTGGTGACGTGCAAATGGTAAGAACTGTAAGTTGGTACGATAACGAAATGAGCTATGTTAGTCAATTGGTGCGTACAGTAGATTATTTCGCAAGATTAATCTCTTAATAATAACATTTTAACAACTGTTAAATTATAGCCCTGTACATTTCAAATACGTTTTTAATGTACAGGGTTTACTTAATATTATATTTTTATGTCTGTATTTTCTAATTTTAATTTCAAAGGGCACAAAGCACTGGTTAGAGTAGATTTTAATGTTCCATTGAATGATAAATTTGACATCACCGATGATACTCGTATCACTGCTGCAATCGCCACCATCAAAAAGATATTGGCTGATGGCGGAAGTGTGATTTTAATGAGCCACTTGGGTAGACCAAAAGACGGACCAACCGATAAGTATTCCCTTAAACATTTGGTTAACCACATTTCTTCTTTATTAGACAATAAAGAAGTTTTATTTGCAAATGATTGTATTGGTGCTGAGGCAGTAGAAATGTCTGTAAATTTGCAATCAGGAGAAATATTGCTGTTGGAAAATCTTCGTTTTTATAAGGAAGAAGAAAAAGGAGACGCCGGTTTTGCTGAGCAATTGAGCAAATTGGGTGATATTTATGTAAACGATGCCTTTGGAACTGCACACAGAGCACATGCATCAACAGCGATTATTGCCAATTATTATGCTGCAGATAAAAAAATGTTTGGATTGTTGATGGAAGCAGAGGTTGCAAGTGCTGAAAAGGTACTTCATGTTGCTGAAAATCCATTCACAGCAATTATTGGTGGTGCAAAAGTTTCTGATAAAATTTTGATAATAGAAAATTTGCTTAATAAAGCAACGGATATCATAATTGGCGGAGGGATGGCATATACTTTTTGGAAAGCCCAAGGCAAACA
>CAMBYC010000063.1 GCA_945871875.1 Sphingobacterium thalpophilum | reverse complement strand
ATAACATACAACGTTTCCCAATTCAATTTCATAATCAAATTTAGCAAGTTGTAGAATAACTTACAAAGTTTTTACACCCCGCAATTTTGGGAAAAACACTACAACTTTAAGGTATTTTCCCCATCCTCTAAATTGGGTACTTTTACTGTAGTGAATTAACTTAAAAATGACCATCTTGCACTTAGTAATTAATCATCCAATTCCTGTATAAATCCCATTGAACTATGAAACAAGAAGATACCGGCGAAATCATTAAAGTTATTATTGCCGACGATCACGCTTTATTCCGTGCTGGCGTTAAAACAACGCTATCTATGAAAAAAGACATAAAAATGCTTGGAGAAGCCGATAACGGCGCTCAATTACTCACCCTCTTAAAAGTGCTGCAACCTGATGTAATTCTCCTTGATATCCAAATGCCTATCATGGACGGCATCACTACGCTTCCTGAAATCAAAGAATTGTATCCCGATATTCGTGTTATCATGCTAACCATGCACAACGATCATTCTATGATTTCCAAACTTATGGAACTTGGTGCTAACTCTTACCTCACCAAAAACTCCGACGCAGAAGTTATTTACGAAGCCATCAAAACTGTTCATGAACAAGAATATTTTTTTAATGCGCTTACCAATAGAGCTTTAATTGATGGTTTACGCACCAAACGTCAAGTTGAAACTACACTTCCTATTGATACTAAATTGTCTGACAAAGAAATTACTATACTCAAATTGATGTGTGAAGAAAAAAGCACAAAGGATATTGCTGATTTGGTTTTCTTAAGCCCTCGTACTGTTGAAGCTATTCGCGATAAGCTTAAAGTTAAAACCGGTGCAAAATCTATGGCTGGTTTGGTGATGTATGCCGTAAAAGCTGGAATCATTACAAAATGATATGATTTGAAATAATTCTTTTAGGGCTATATTAGCAGAATGCCTGGATATATAAATTATAATGGTACTATTTTGCCCGAGAATTCAGCTTTTATCTCTGCTTCTAATCGTAGTTTCCGCTACGGGGAGGGTTTTTATGCTTCTGTTAGAGTCTCAAACGGTAATGTTTCTTTATGGGATCTACATGTAGAGCGATTAAAATTAGCTATTGAAACCCTCGGTTTCAAACAACCTAAGTTTTTTTCTACTGATGTTTTAAAAGACCAACTGCTAAAGCTTTGTAACAAAAATAATGTCACTAAAGCAAGGGTTAGAATCACCTTTTTTCAAGGTAGTGGTGGTTTTTTTGATGATTCTAACAATTCTCTTGAATATATCATTGAAACATGGCCTTTACTTGATGTAATCCCTCGTTGGAATGTAAATGGTCTTCAAATCGGTATATTCACTAATGGGCTAAAAGCCATAGATACTTTTTCTCCAATCCAATCTAATAGTGCTTTACTGCAAATAATGGCTGCCAAATTTGCGAAATCTAATCTTTGGAATGATGCACTTATCTTAAATCATTTCAACAGAATTGCTGAATCTGTTATCGGCAATATTTTTTGGATTCAATCCAAGCAAATTTTCACCACCCCGCTTTCAGAAGGGCCAATTGATGGGGTAATGCGTAATTATATTGTATCAAAATTGCCAGTTATTGAAAAACCTTTTTCATTAAATCTGCTCCCTGAAATTGACGAAATGTTTATTGCTAGTCCAGTTCGTGGAATCCAATGGGTAAAATCTTGCAACAATATTGAATTTTCTAATTTGCAAATTCAAACCATTTATAATTCGGTAATCATTCCTCTTTTTTCCTAATCTATCAACCAAAAGCTCAGTTTTATGTTGTTTAATTTATGACTTCAGTTTCTGTTTTTTGGTTTCGTCGCGATTTGCGTTTGGAAGACAACCATGGCTTGTTTCAAGCCATGCAATCTGGATTTCCTGTAGTACCAATTTTTATTTTTGATAAAGCTATTCTTGATAAATTGCCCAATTCTACTGACCGACGGGTAGAATTTATTCATCAATCCTTAATCGCTATTCATGATAAACTCGTTTCAATTGGCAGTTCTTTAGAAGTTTTTTATGGACTTCCTTATGAAGTTTTTAATCAATTGTCGGAGCGATATATCATTAAAAACGTGTTCACCAACCACGATTACGAGCCTTATGCCCAAATTAGAGATGCTTCTATAAAAGATTTACTTAATGCAAAACAAGCAAGTTTCTACACTTTTAAAGACCAGGTGATTTTTGAAAAATCGGAGGTGATGAAAGACGATGGACTTCCTTATACCGTTTTTACACCTTACAGTAAAAAGTGGAAACAACGTTTGCAAGTTACTGGCATTGAATTTTTTGCATCAGAAAATCATTTAGACAAACTGTATAAACAATCTCCGAAGCCAATTCCAACTTTAGTATCAATGGGATTACAACCTGCTAGAATTGATTTTCCTTCGGCCATATTTCAAGAAGATATAATTAAAGAATATACTGAAAACCGCAATTTTCCATGGAAATTGGGGACTACAAGATTGGGCGTTCATCTTCGATTTGGCACAATCAGTGTTCGAAGTTTAGCAAAAGTAGCGGTTGATTTATGCGAAACCTTTCTTAACGAATTGATTTGGCGTGATTTTTACCAGATGATTCTTTGGAATTTCCCTGAAGTAGGAAAGGGGAAGGCTTTTAAACCAGCTTATGAAAGAATTCAATGGAAAAATGATGTGGTAGATTTTGAGCGTTGGTGCAATGGAATAACCGGTTATCCAATTGTTGATGCCGGAATGCGCGAGTTGAACGCCACTGGGTTTATGCACAATAGAGTAAGAATGATTGTTGCAAGTTTTCTTTGTAAGCATTTGTTGATTGATTGGCGTTGGGGAGAAACATATTTTGCAGAAAAACTTTTAGATTTTGATTTGGCTTCTAACAATGGAGGTTGGCAATGGGCAGCAGGTTCTGGGTGCGATGCTGCTCCTTATTTTAGAATATTTAGCCCCAAGTTACAAACTGAAAAATTTGATAAATCTCTAAGTTATATCAAAAAATGGGTGCCTGAATTCCAAGAATTTACATATCCAGCTCCTATTGTTGATCATGATTTTGCAAGAAAAAGATGCTTGGAAATTTACAAAAATGCACTAGCTCTCAATAATTAAGATTTAGGAATTAAGGAAAAAAGATATTTTGATTTAAGATTCAGGAATTAAGGATTTTTTATCGATTCACAAACTCTGAAAAATTTCAAAACTTCCAGTTACAGGCTCGGGATGTAAAATGTTTGCTGTTTCAAGCAATTGAAAAACTGCTTGTCTACCTACTTTACCCAATTGTTGGCTAAATTCATTTACATACAATTCAATATGCTTGCGCATGATTTCGGGTTGCATTTCTTGTGCATTGTTGATTACAAACTCCGATAAATTTGGATAATTTTTTTGTGAAAACGCCAAACTTTTTTGTATCAATGTGTTTGTATTTTTCATGGTTAAATCATCAAACTTTCTATTCATTACAATGCCTCCTAAAGGAATTGGGCATTGGGTTTCTTGTTCCCAATATTCGCCAAGATCAATAATTTTATGCAATCCTTTTTCTGCATACGTAAATCTATTTTCATGGATTATAACCCCACAATCTACCAACCCGCTACTTACAGCGTTTTCAATTGAGGAAAATACCATAAAATTCTTCTTCTTTGCATTAGGAAAAGCCATCGCAAATAAAAGATGTGCAGTAGTATTAATTCCTGGAATTGCTATAATACAATCTTGTATTTTCTCAAGGGGAATTTGGCTTTTTGAAACCAATAATGGTCCAACTCCTTTGCCTAAAGCTCCTCCTGCATCTAATACTTTATAATTGGGTAACACTTTCGATAAAACGCCGTAACTAATTTTGGTGATGTCTAATTTTCCCTGAACTGCCATTTTGTTTAGGGTTTCTACATCTTCCATTACAACTTCAAACTCAATATTACCTGCATCAATTTTTTTGTTTACCAATGCATCAAAAATAAATGTATCGTTTGGACAAGGCGAAAATCCTATCGAAAGTTTCATCAAATTTTATTTAGATAGTTCGTTGATTAATTGAATGAGTTCGGAATTTAGTATTTCAATTGCTTCTTTCATTTTCCAATTGGCTTTGTTTCTATCTCCCACAATGTTTGATATTGCCCTTATTTGAATGAATGGAATTTGCTCTTTTAGGCAAACGTAATGAAAAACAGCACCTTCCATTGATTCTATATCTGGATTGTATTTTTTAATCAAAGCATCAATCAAAATTGGATTTGTTGAAACTTGATTAACCGTAATACCTGTTACTTTATTATAATTGAGTCGATTTAGCAACTGCTGGTATGGATTTGATAATTTTTTTTCAAACCAAATTCCATTGTTGTTTTCCTCTAATCCCATATCAAATAGATCTAACCACTGGTTTTTTTCTAAAACACCACAATCACCCAATAGTTCATCTTGCACAATAACAATAGATTGTGAATTCAAACTTTTATGAAAAGTTCCTGCAATACCAACTTGTATTAATAAGTCGAATTTATTGTTTATCAAAGATTTAGTAAGATTAAAGCAACTATTTAAAATGCCAACTCCTGTAATGATTATTTCAATTTCCAATGTTGAAACAAACGGGTTGTCTTTTTTAATTCTATTTGTTAATGGCTCAATTTCTTTATGCGTTGCAGCAACCAATGCTAATTTCATGATACAAATTTCTATTTTTCTAATCAATTCATAAGGAATGTTGTTATCTCAATATATATTAACTTTGCAAATCTCAAAATGGGTATAGTATATTTAACAAGAATAGAGCACTTTAACGCTGCACATCGGTTGTTTAATCCTTTGTGGTCAGACGAAAAGAACGAGGAAGTTTATGGCAAATGTGCCAATGCGAATTGGCATGGACATAATTTTGAATTGTATGTAACTGTAAAAGGTACACCTTCATCAGAAACAGGATTTGTGATGGATGCCAAAAAGTTGAGTAAAATTATCAACAAATCGATTATTGATATAGTTGATCACCGTAATTTAAATATAGATGTGCCTTTTATGGAGGGGAAAACAACTTCTATTGAAAATTTGGTTATTGGTATTTGGGAAATTCTTGAGCCATTAATTCCTTCACCCGTTAAGTTGCATTGCGTAAAGCTTGTAGAAACGCCAAGAATATTTATCGAGTATTTTGGTTAATCCTCCTAAACTAAATTATTTATCTTTAAGTAATTTTGGTTTAAAGATATTTTAATTGATTGATGGCTTCAAATTGAACTAATTTATAAGATTATCGTTATATCATTCTACTAATGGAAAAAGTTGCAGTTTTTAGAAAAGAACATTTTAATGCCGCTCATCGCTTACACAACCCTAATTGGGACGATGCTATCAATCAAAAAATTTTTGGTAAATGCAATCTTCCTCATTACCATGGACACAATTATGAACTGATTGTAAGAGTTACAGGAAAACCAGATCCAGAAACAGGTTATGTAATTGATATGAAGATTTTGTCTGATTTGATTCAAGACAATGTTGTTAATAAGTTCGATCATCGTAACCTTAATCTTGATGTTGCAGAATTTAAGGAATTGAATCCTACTGCAGAAAATATTGCAATAGTTATCTATCAATTATTAAGACCGTTGATAGAGAGTAAGTTTGATTTGCAGATTACATTATATGAAACACCAAGGAACTTTGTTGTTTATCCTGCAGATTAAGTTGGAAAAAGTATTAATCATTAACAAATTTAAATCCGTAATCGGAAAAATTTATGGCCTATACAAGAACAGAACATTACGACCAAGCAGTTACCACAGCTTTGACAGAACATTATCGTGAAACCCTCTCGTTATTGGGTGAAAACCCTGATCGTGAAGGATTGTTGAATACACCAATGCGTGTAGCAAAATCAATGCAAGTGCTAACTCAAGGTTATCAAATGGATGCCCATGCAATTTTGAATTCGGCAAAATTCCATGAGAAAGTAAACGAAATGGTTATTGTAAAAGATATTGAGATGTATAGTTTGTGCGAACACCACATGCTTCCTTTTTACGGTAAAGCACATATTGCTTATATTCCTAATGAATGGATTACTGGGTTAAGCAAAATTGCAAGGGTGGTAGATGTTTTCTCAAGAAGATTGCAAGTTCAGGAAAGATTAACTACTCAAATTCTTGAAGCAATTAAAGATACATTACAGCCTTTGGGTGTTGCAGTTGTAATTGAAGCATCACATTTGTGTATGATGATGCGTGGTGTACAAAAGCAAAATTCGGTAACTACAACATCAGCTTTTTATGGTGAATTTGAAAAAAATGAAACCCGTAGCGAGTTTATTCGCCTAATTGGATCTAAGTTACATTAGGGGTCTGTAAATTTAGCTTATTGTCATTGATTATAAAGCCTTAAATTTGTCTTCCAATTAGAGATTATGAAACAAGGGTTTGTATTTCCAGGGCAAGTTGCACAGTTTACGGGGATGGGAAAGTCGTATTATGATAATAGTGCTTTTTCTAAAAAAATATTTGAACAAGCCAATGAAATTATTGGCTTTAGATTGTCAGATATTATGTTTTCAGGTTCTGAAGAAGATTTACGTGAAACAAGGGTAACACAACCTGCTGTATTTCTTCATTCTATTATTGCATACAGAAATATTGAAGGAGCTTCTCCTCAAATGGTTGCAGGGCATTCTTTAGGCGAGTTTACAGCATTGGTTGCTAATGGTTGTTTAAGTTTTGAAGACGCTTTAAAATTAGTTAGTATAAGGGCTGAAGCAATGCAAAAAGCCTGCGAATTGCAACCTTCAACAATGGCGGCAGTTTTGGCTTTAGCTGATGAAAAGGTAGAAGAAATTTGTAAAGAGGTTAGCAAAGAATTAAAAGATATTGTAGTAGCCGCAAATTATAATTGTCCTGGACAATTGGTAATTAGCGGTTCAATACCCGCTGTTCAGTTGGCTAGTGAAAGATTAAAAGCTGCGGGAGCTAAGAGAGTTTTAGTTCTTAATGTTGGCGGTGCCTTTCATTCTGCGTTTATGGCTCCAGCACAAGCAGAACTCTCTGCTGCAATTGAATCGGTTAAATTTCATCATCCGATTTGTCCAATTTATCAAAATGTTGTGGCAAGAGCAGTTTACGAGCCAGAGGATATTAAACAAAACCTAAAAGATCAACTTACTGGTCCTGTACGTTGGACACAATTGGTGAAAGCAATGGTTGCAGATGGTGGAACCACTTTTACTGAAGTTGGTCCTGGTAAGGTGTTACAAGGACTTATTGCAAAAATAGCACCAACAGTAGAAATTTCTGGCGTTTCTTAAGATTTTCAATTTACAAATTCATGGATATTTTTATCAGAAGGGCAAAAAAAGAAGATTGCCCCAGATTATTGGCATTAGTAAGGGAATTGGCAATTTATGAAAACGCCCCTGATGAAGTAACTGTTTCATTGGCACACTTTGAAGAGAGTGGCTTTGGAGATAATCCTGTTTGGTGGGGATTTATAGCTGAAGTAGATGGATTAATTGAAGGATTTGCCCTATGTTATGTACGCTTTAGCACTTGGAAAGGTCAACGTTTATACCTTGAAGATTTCTATGTAACCGAAAAGATGAGAGGCAACGGTATTGGTAAACTTATTTTTGAAAGAGTTGTTTCTGAAATGAAAGAAAAGGGATTTAATGGAATGGTTTGGCAAGTTTTAGAATGGAATGCACCTGCAATTAACTTTTACAATAAATACAATGCTCAATTTGACAAAGGCTGGATAAATTGTCAAATTATGAAATAGAATTATAAAATTCAATAATTTTAGGTGAGAGCAATTGATATTAATTTTTTAAAATAACAAAAGCCTAATTAGAAAATTTCCAATCAAGCTTTTATTATATTTAATTACGATTATCCGAAAACCCTTAAAGACGTTCCTGTTAATTGGGTTGTATATTGCTTTAGATCAGAAGTAGCAGGTCCAGCCAATACTTTTCCCGATGTACTGAATTCAGCTCCATGGTTTGGACAAATAAATTTGTTGTTGTTGCTTTGGTATTGAACATTTGTGCTTTGGTGTGTACAAGCTGCAGCCACAGCAATGAAAGTTCCTGATACTGTTTTTGCAACAATTATTCCATCTTTATAAATATATCCGCCATTTGTATTTAATGCAGAATTCGTTGCACTTGTTAAATCTAATGTAAAATCAACTGAACTTGGAGGTGTTGTAGAACCACCACCTTCTGTTTTTGAACATCCACCCATACACATTCCCACTAAAATTGCGGCACTTCCTAATCCAATTTGCTCTAAAAATTGTTTACGATCCATTTGTTTTATGTTTTTGTATTGAAAAATAGCTGTTTGCTTAAGATTAAAATTACTATATCCCTTTTGTTTAGAAGCAATTTATTTAATCATAATTTTTTTATTAACATTTTAATAATCATAATTGTTTTATTAAATATTTTAATTGATATCTATTTCATTGATGTTTTTAATATATCGTAAAATTATATTTTTGTAGAGTGTCTTTTTTAAATAATGTCTAAGTTTATATTTCTTTTTATATTACTTAATTACATATTAGCAGTATTTGTTCAAATTTATGTCTAATGTGTATCTACAATATTTATATACCCCAGCTGATGCTGAGGGCTACTTAGATAACTCTTTTATGAGTTTTCTTTTGTGTAATTTGAGGAAAATAAATTTTAACTATCATCAATTGATAAAATAATGAATATTAGAGAAGCATACAACAAATGGGCTGTTCAATATGACACCAATAAAAATCTAACTCGTGATCTTGAAGGAGTTGTATTAAAATCTATGTTGAAAGATTTAACATTTGCCCGTTGCTTGGAAATTGGTTGTGGTACAGGAAAAAATACTAGTTGGTTGATATTAAAATGCAATGAGGTAATTGCTGTTGATTTTTCTGATGCTATGTTGGATATGGCAAAAGAAAAAATCATTTCACCCAAAGTTAAATTTGTTAAAGCAGATATTTTACAAGATTGGCAGTTTATTTCATCAAAAGTTGAATTGGTGTTATTCAGTTTAGTTTTAGAGCATATACAATCGTTAGGATTAATTTTTCTTAAAACTAGAGAAACATTAAACTCTGGTGGATATGTTTATATTGGGGAATTGCATCCTTTTAAACAATATTCAGGTTCAAAAGCTCGATTTGAAACTGAGGAGGGGATACAAGTTTTAGAATGTAATACGCACCATTTTTCAGATTTCATTGGGGCTGCGACTTCTGCGGGTTTTAGATTAATTCGTTGTAATGAGTTTTTTGACGATGAAAACAGGGATGGTATTCCACGGATATTAGGTTTATTGTTTCAAAAAATTGATTAATTCTGTTGAATAGCATTTTAAATGCTGAACTTTGTTGCAATGGCAAGCATATTAAATGTTGAAGGGTTAGAAAAATCTATTGATAAGAATCTTATTTTAAAAAATATTAATTTCAATCAAGAGCAGTTTCAGAAATTAGTAATAGCTGGTGAAACAGGTTCTGGTAAATCTACTTTATTAAAAATAATTGCAGGATTTGTTCAGCCAGATGCTGGATCCGTTTTGTATGAAGGGAATAAGGTGTTGGGTCCTAATGAGAAACTCATTGCTGGTCATGATGATATTGCATATTTATCACAGCATTTTGAACTTCGGAACAATTATTGGGTAGAAGACATGTTGCAATTGGCAAACCAATTGGATAAAAATCAAACAGAGTTAATTTTTAGTATCTGTAAAATTCAACATTTGTTGAGAAGAAAAACACAACAACTTTCGGGTGGTGAAAAGCAGCGGGTAGCTACTGCTCGTTTATTGATGACTTCTCCAAGTTTGTTGTTGCTTGATGAACCGTTTTCAAATCTTAATGTAGATTATAAACAACTCATGAAAGAAGTAATTCATGATATAAGTAGGGAGTTGAATATTTCCATTTTAATGGTATCCCATGATCCTGTGGATATTCTTCCTTGGGCTGATAGGATTTTAGTTATAAAAGATGGAGAAATTATTCAATCGGGCAAACCTCATTTGTTATACAATCATCCACCTGATGCTTATACAGCTGGATTGTTGGGGAGATTTAATATTATTGATAAGAAATTACAAACAATATTGGGCATCAATCACAATTATGATGAACTCATTGTTCGTCCAAATGCTTTAAAAGTTGAATTTTGTGATGGCTATAATAATGGCATTGTAAAACAAGTTCATTATTTTGGAGCTTATGCTGAAGTTGAAGTTGCCCTAGGTGAATCAAAAATATGGGTTATGGAAAGTCCAAATAAATGGAATATTGGAGACTGCGTTAATGTTTCTATAAATCAAAGTTTTTTTGAATCTTGAAACAATTCACTCATAACGCTTAGATGGGGGAGGGTTAAAACGGCGATACCAATAAATAGGGCCATCGAAGCTTGGTTTAAGTTTCCATTATAATTCCCTAATACAATTAAAATTAATATTCCAGCAAAGGCAACTAAGGTAAAGGGAATAGCACTAGCAATAAATTTCTTTATAGATTTATCATCTTGGTAAAGATGATGGTAAATAGATTGCAGTGAAATTACGGAATGCCAAAGTCCAAAGTAAAGTGCAAATCCCAAAAATAGAGGTAGTTTGTTTAATATTATTGGTAGAATAATTGTTTGAATAATTAAGAGTGTTTTTTGTTTAGTACTTAATATTTTTAGGTTGAAAAGTTTTAAAATTAAAAAGACGATCCAACCTAATATCAAATAAATAGGCAAATTTGATGATTTTGCAAAAAAATCTGCGAGTAAAGGGATGTAGTAATTGCTTTTTGGTAAAGCAGAAAGTACTGCTAATACTTCAACAGGGTGTGGGATAAGCAGGTTTGTTATGATGATGATACCATAAATCAATTGTAAAAAAACGGTAAAGTAGTTGTTGGATAGTTTTAAAGGGAGTAAATCTGTTTCAGCAAAATGATAGGCAGAAAGCATTAAAAAAACCATTAATGCGAACCATGGGAAAATCCACCAAATAATTCCATATATAACCATTGGAGGAATGTATTTGAGTATGAAAGATTTTATTTTAGAAAAAGTTGTAGAATGAATTTGGGTGTTGCTTTTGAAATAAATAAGGTGATCCATGGCCCCATGCGGAATTCCAGTAATTAAAATGGCAGCTACAAAGATGAGTTGTTGGGAGAGAATTGGAATTTGTGGCAAAAGTATTATCAATACACTTAAAAGGAAAATCAGCAGTAAAAGTGTGATGCGAAGTGGATTTCCCATTTGTAAAGTAATATATGAAGTTAATATAAACACGAAATCGTGGAGAGCATAAGCTTCCACGATTTCCTGAAGTTAAAAAATATGATTAAGCTTCTGATCTGCTTAGAGAATAAATAACTAAGCCAAAACCGATTTTGTTGATGGCATCACCGATATTGTAAACAATATCCATTGATAAACCTTGGAACATCGGCATTCCAAACAATCCACCTGCAGTACCAGCAATGTAACCGATAGGATAGATAGCCCATCCAACCAATACAAACCAACCTAATGATTTGTTTGCTTTTGCAACAGCAGGACTACCAGCTTGAGCCAATTTCGCAACATCACCAGCCCATACAAGGTAAACGATGTAGAAATAAGCAATACCGCTAATAAGACCCCAGATCCAGCTCTGAGTTTCAGTTCCGTAGATAGCTTCACCGATATAACCAGTTACTAACATTACTACAGAAGCGAAAATCAACTGCCAAAGTAGAGAAGTTTTAGCACCTACTTTCTTAGTGATCAAGTAGAACTCAACACACATTAAAGGAACAGTAAGTAACCAATCTACATAACGGAAAAATACTGGAGACTCACCTGTAGAAAGATTGTAATCTCTCATGTAGTAATAGTGAACGGCAGCGATAAAAGTTATCAAACCAGACACTAAAACTGAAGTTCTCCATTCTTTAGAAGTATTTCCTACTTCCATAAAGAAGAAAACAGAAGCGGCCATCATAGCCATACAACCAATGAAAAAAGTGAATGCTACGTAATTGTTCGCAGCAACAGCATGGACTTCGAGCAGAACGTTGTGTATCATAACAGTTGGGTTTACAAAATCATGGGCGTTTTCATTAAGATATAATGTAGAAAAAATGAAACATTCAATATACTGTTTTGTTCACTTTTCTGATCGTTGGTATTCAAAGGTTGCTATTATATTAACACTAAAAAAAATTAACTAAAATTTATGTGTTAAAATTTGTTATTGTAATTTAGGAAATAATTTATAATAAAAAAATAAAAATTATAAAAAATGTAATTATTTCAATATTGTGCAAACAAAATCTGAATTAAATTGAATAAAATAATCAGAAATTATTAGTGTCCCCAAGATTTTAATATTGAAAGATTGATTTTCATAGATTCCAATGGATCTATACCTTGATATGATTCTTGTTCAATGATTAAATGCCCGGTTCCTTTTGATTGTACCGCAATTGCTAATATTTCTTTTACAGGTACAATTCCCTTTCCTAGTATGGTACTTTCGTATTTTTCTCGTTTGTTTTCTGATAAGATTTCATCTTTAACATGCCAAGATTCAAATCTTCCGGGATATTTTTTTACAATATCTAATGCATTTGCTCCTCCATTATACAAGTTACCCATATCCAATTGTTGCATCACTAAATTGGGATCTGTATTGTCTAAGATCAATTCAAATACAGTTTGAGTGCCCAATTTTTGACTAAATTCAAAGTCATGGTTGTGGTAGCCGAATTTCATTCCATATTTTTTACACAATTCACCATTTTTATTAAAGATCTCCATAAATGATTTTAAATCATCTACAGTTTTGTATTGTGCTGATTCTAATGATGGACTAATAACGAATTGTTGTCCACAAGTTGCAGCATCTTCAATAGTATATTTCCATTCGGCTGTAAAATCTTTAGTTGCATAATCCCAGTGCTTGGTTTCAAAAACGGTATGTCCACTAGGCATCTTCAAGCCTAAGTCTTTAAGAATTTTTACAAACTCTTTGGCATTGTAGCCATAAAACTTTCTATCTAAGTAATTTGCGTGTTCTACAAAGCGGAATCCCATTGCAGATAACTTTTTCAAGGTATCCAATGGATTTGCTTTCATTGCATTTCTTACCGAGTAGAGTTGTAATCCTACTAAATTTTTAGGATACTTTGGTTTTGCGAAGGTAAAATCAGGAATTGAAATTGCAGCTATTGCTAAAGCAGAGTTTTGAATGAAGGATTTTCGGTTCATTTGATTGAATTAAGTTGGAATGTTTTTTAGTTTTATCATCTTAAAATTAATAATAATAATAACAGATACCAATTTATAATATTCATACTCCCTAGATAAAGCTGGGGCAATTCAAAGAACCAATTCAAAGAGTGCGTTGGTTTAACCAACAAAAAAATAAGGGCAGAAAATATTCTGCCCCTAAATCAATATATAAATTCCTTAATTCCTGATTCTTAATTCCTAATTCTTAATTATTTTTTAGCCCAAGTTCATCCATTTGTTTTTGATCAATTGTAGATGGTGCATCGAGCATAACATCTCTGCCGCTGTTGTTTTTAGGGAATGCGATAAAGTCTCTAATGCTTTCACTACCCCCCAACAACGCACACAACCTGTCAAAACCAAAAGCGATTCCACCGTGTGGCGGTGCTCCATATTCAAAGGCTCCCAAAAGAAACCCGAATTTGTGGACGGCCTCTTCTCTACTCATTCCCAAAGCATCAAACATTTTTTCTTGCAACTCTCTTTGAAAAATCCTAATTGATCCCCCACCAATTTCATTTCCATTTAAAACCATATCATAAGCATTGGCTTTGATTTGTGCATAAGGATGTTTTAAATAATCTGCTGCATTTGCAATAGATGGGTCGTTACCAATCATAATTTTAATATGATCTGGCTTTGGTGATGTAAATGGATGGTGACGTGCTACCCATCGATTATCGTCTTCAGCATATTCAAACAAAGGAAAATCTAAAACCCACAACAACTTGAATTCGTCTTTTCTCCTAAGACCCAATCTTTCTCCCATTTCCATTCTAAGATCACTTGTTGCTTTTCTTGTTCGTTCTTCAAAACCTGCAAGGACGAAAATCATATCTCCAGGCTTTGCATCTGCTCCTACTGCAATGGCTTTTAATTTATCTTCCGTAAAAAACTTATCTACACTGCTCTTTAATGTTCCATCAGCATTGTATCTTATATAAACCAAGCCAGACATTCCTATTTGTGGACGTTTCACCCACTCCGTGAGTTCATCTACCTGCTTTCTAGTATATTCTGCAATCCCAGGTACGGCTATTGCCAATACGGTTTCAGCCTCCTGAAATAACTTGAAATCTACACCTTGCAACAATTCTCCCTTTGCAGTAATCTCCCCATCTAAAGTAAACGCAGACTTGATATTAAAGATTTTCATCCCAAAACGAATATCTGGTTTGTCGTTTCCATATTGCCACATCGCTTCTTCCCAAGTCATTCTTTGCACCTGCTCGGTATAATCAATGTTTTTTACAGATTTAAAAATGGATTTAATCATTCCTTCAAACATATTGAGGATGTCTTCTTGCTCCACAAAGCTCATCTCACAATCTATCTGTGTAAATTCTGGTTGTCTATCCGCCCTCAAATCCTCATCTCTAAAGCATTTTACTATCTGGTAATACCTATCGTATCCGCTTACCATCAACAATTGCTTAAAAGTTTGTGGCGATTGTGGCAATGCATAAAATTGACCTTGATTCATTCTTGATGGAACAACAAAATCTCTTGCCCCTTCTGGTGTAGATTTTATCAAAAATGGTGTTTCAATATCCATAAATTGATTCTCGTGCAAATAGTTTCTTGCAGCTCGATTTACGGCATATCGCAACTCAATGTTCTTTTTTACAGCATTTCTCCTTAAATCCAAATACCTGTATTTTACCCTTAAATCATCTCCGCCATCGGTATCATCTTGAATGGTGAATGGAGGAACGGCTGATTTGTTTAAAATAGTAAAAGCATTTACAGCTATTTCAATATCTCCTGTTGGTAATTGTGGATTTTTATTGCTTCTTTCGATTACTTTGCCTTTTGCCTGCAAAACAAATTCTCTTCCCAAAGGCTGCTCATCCAATTGTTTGTTCAAAGATTCATTAAAAACCAATTGGGTAATTCCATATCTATCTCGTAAATCAATAAAATTGATGGAACCAAACTTTCTAACTGTTTGAACCCAACCGCTTAGGGTTACTTCTTGTCCAATATTTTCTATTCTTAATTCTCCGCAAGTGTGGCTACGATACATATCTAATTAATATTCAATGGTAAAAGTCCTTAATCTTTACAAAGATAACGCCTGTTCAAAGATGTTGCATTAATAATGGGTTAATGAATTCATTATTAATGCATTTTTAATTTTGATTTTGCATCTCTTTCTTAACCATTTCCTCGGTTTTTTCTAACATCTTTTCTTGAAACTCTTTTTTATGGGCTAAAAAGATATAATAATACAACAAACCAACCAGCCCTAATCCAAATGGAACAATCGCCAATTGCCTTAAGCCTATATTGCCAATCAAATTTTCATCTATCCCCCAAAACTCACCTATCATCCATGTACAATTGGCAACTATCCAAAACACTACAGCCAGGTTGTGTATAAATTCTGATAATATATGACGGGTTTGGAACAAAATGATTATTGCAACTGTCATTGTTGGTACAATCATCAACATCCCTAGTTCTTTGAAATTCATCGCCCAACAAACATCTTTTATCAGCCAAAACAAAATGTGCAAGTTCTCAATCTTTCTAAAACGTGCAGGGATATAATAGATTTTTTCTTTGTTCATTTTTTATAAAATAGCACCAAAAATAATGATATATCTCAATATGTTGTGTTTTTATAAATCATTGTTAATTTTATTGCACATTAGTTAATTAATTTCTATTCTCCAATTTTGATTGTTCCACCCGCCGATCTACCATTATATTCTGGTGCATACATGGATTGTATGTTCGAAATGCCCATTGAAAACGTTCCATTGTGACTTACCAATAAATCATAATCAATTACTTGGGTTCCCTTTGGTAGCCAATTAAAAAAGAAATTATTGCCAGTATCGGTTGTGGTTTTGTAATAACCAACTCCATTCATCCATTCATAACCACTAATCACCTCAACTGGAGCGGTACCTGCTGGACGAACATCTTTTAAATGTACATATTCCAAATCTTGCTCAGTATAAACAGTAAGTCTTATGGTTAATTTGTCTCCAACCTTTATTTGACTGCTGTCTTTGATGGGTTCTAGCACAATTCCTCGATCCGTATTTTTTTTGATGAACCATTGTTTCTTTACTTGCAAAGCTTTACCGGCACTGGATAATTTATCCGATACCTCAAAATATTGCCAGTGTGCAGCACCCCAAGTGATGGCTGCTTTTGCCCCCCCTGAAACAGTAACTGAAATTTGACCCATTTCTGTTTCCACATCTTTGCCTTCAACAATGCTTTTAAAATATCCAGTTCCCGCTTCTTGCTTTTCAGATTCTGATTGAAATATTGTTTTTCCAGTCTTAATTGTAATATTTGGCTGCTGTTCAAGAATAGCCGGACGCGTATGTACAATTGCATAAATAGCATCAGCTGTGGCTTTGGTAGTGCTCCAATTTTGTACTCTTTTTTGATTCAATAACCACAACAACATTGGCTCCACTGCCGTTGAATCTTTTGTAATTTCATTAAATGCTTCTATTGCCAATGCATGTGTTTCTATTGGTGCCTCTTGCCAAAAATAACCACCTTTGTTTTCTTTCCAATACATGCCTAAAGTTGGCGAAACAATTGAGGTTTCTTTTAATGACTTCAAAATGTCTTTTGCTGTATTGTCTTTTTTATTTCGATGTGCTACTAAAGCAATCATCGTTTTACCCATCAAATTCTGTTTTACCCAAGTTTTTTCAGCCTGTTTTGTAAAGTAATCTGCCGCCTGTTTTACTGATTTTTCTACTGTTCTTTCTCCATAAAAACTATTCATATAAAGATATTGCAACTGAAAACCACTAGGTTGATAGCTTTCAACTACCTTTTTGTTTTTGATATATGAATAATCTTTTAAGATGGCTTTGTCTAAATAGTTCAGGGCATAAAAAACAATTTCTTTCATTGTTTGCAACAGCCCTGGATTACTAATGGCTTGCATCTTCAACAATTTTGCCATTCCAATTACAATGTATTGAGTAATGTAACGGTCTTCTGGACAACCCTTGAACCAAGAAAATGCTCCATTTTCTGATTGCATGTTTTTTAACTTTTCCAAACTTGAATTGAGCTCTTTTGATAAAGACATCATATCAAATAAACGAGCAATGTTTTTACGTTGGATAGATTCTTGTTGAGCTTCAAGCACCCAAGGGGTTTCTTCAATTAAAATTGATTTTAATTCTTGGTTTTTTAAGAGATTACTTATTAATGCCGCGGTATCTCTTGATTTCCATTGATCAAAAATGGCTTTGATGCGTGGAGAACTATTGGCAATTGAACTTGCTAACGCATTGGCATAAAAGCGATTGAAGTTTTGTTCGGCACATTCATAAGGGAATTCCATCAAATAGGGTAGGGCTAAGATGGCGTTCCAAGCTGGATTTGCACTGTATTCAACGGTTAAACGATGGTGTGTTAATGTGCCTGTTTTTGAATTTGTTAATCCTGATAAATTGAATTGTGCAGTCCCGTTTCCTTGCATTGTTAATGGAATAGATTCTGTTACCAATATTCGGTTGCTCAAAACTGCAATAGTATTTTCTTCCCCATCGCTATGGTTTCCAGAAATAGCTACAATTCTATATTTAAATGGTTTGTTGTAGTTGATTGGAACTTCAATTGTAAATCCAACAGATCCATTCTGCCCCGCTTCGATGGTGAAAAACTGCTGTGGAAATATATTCTTAAACAATCCATCAACTGGTTTATCGGTTTCCGGATCTAAAAGATCTAAAGTTGCCATTCCAGAAATCTCTTTATCAGTTAGATTGCTGACCCTCGCCGTTAAAGTTATTTTATCCCCTTCCCTTAAAATTCGCGGCATATTGGGTTGTACCATCAATTCTTTTTGGGTGATGATTTGTTGCACGGTTTTCCCGAATGCCATTTCTTTTGTGTGTGCAAAACTTTGCCATTTCCATTGGGTAAGTGCATCGGGAATGGTGAAACTAAATTGCACATTGCCCAATGAATCTGTTAGCAATTGTGGAATAAAGAAAGCAGTTTCAATAAAGTTTTTACGTGGATGAATAACATTTCTGGTATTTGTGTTTTCAGCTTTTACTTCTTCGTCTTTTATAAGTTTTGGAGGTGTAAATTTTGTCATTACTGCTGAATCTGCAATCATTTTTCCGGATGTCATTTTTGTTAAAGGCATCATCTTTGATTCCATTGCCATTTGATTCATATTCAGCCCTGAAACTCTACCTCTTAAATGTGCTACAATTGTCAAACCATAACCTTCCCAAAGCCATCTATCGTATTGTACATCTAAAACTTCTTTAAATTCGGGTTCAATGCTATGGTTGATGCTGATTGATGCTCCAAAATCTGGATTTGAGCTCCATGGCGTTGCTCCATTTTGAAGATACAACTCTGGTAATTGCCATTGGTGAGGTATAAATTGATCCAAAGAAGCATCATACAAACTGGTAAGAACCTCTGCAATTTGATTTTTTGGATTATTGCTTTTGATGTTTAAAGTCCAAGTTTCTTTACTGCCTGGTTCTATCTTATTTCTTAAAGAAGTTGTTTTTACCTCAAGCATTTTGTTTGTCCACGGCACTTCAACCCTTTGATAAAGCGTAAATATTCTGTTGTGTAAAATAGTTGCGTACATCACTGTAAAACCACCCCGATCGGTTTCTGATATTGTTAGTGTTAATATTTTTCGTTTTGAAGTAATCTCTTCTTGAGTATAAAGATTTTGGATGGTTTTTTCCTCTTTGTCTATATGT
Source organism: Sphingobacterium thalpophilum (assembly GCA_945871875.1). Lineage (GTDB taxonomy): Bacteria > Bacteroidota > Bacteroidia > Chitinophagales > Chitinophagaceae > Pollutibacter. The sequence goes on along the minus strand of CAMBYC010000063.1, from coordinate 863 downwards.
GTGATTAACCAATAATTAGATGCTTGCGATCCTATAGAAAGTGAAATGGTTGATCCTGGAGTAGTTGTGATATCTTCTGAAAGTGATTCTGCAAAACTAGACGCATCTGGCATTGGGTTTTTGGAATCATATAATCGTACATAAGTTTTTTCTGAAACCAAAGAACCATAATCGTCTTTAGTATTTAAGGTAATGATATACCAGCCGGGATTGAATGATTTTTGTGGCAAGATAATTTTACCGTTGTGCAGGGTGTCTGAGCTTTGATAAACTGTATTTGTGGTTTTCCAGGTTTCAGGGTTGGTTTCATCCATAAATGGATCAAAAGGGAATTGTGTAATAAACTCATCTTTTGAATATATTGAAGTGTCTGGAACATCCCAATACCTTGGTTTAAGCGGTCTTTGTGGTGATGCCAACGATTGAATGGTTAACTCTGCTTTGATTTGTTGAGATTCACCAAATGTGTTTACTGCGGAAACTGGAATAGTTGTAAAATTTGTTGTGCCAATTGGATTTTTGGGAAGTTTAATTTCCAATTGTAATGATTTTGTGCTGAGGGTTAATTGTGTTTCTGAAAAATTGGTTTCTCCACTTTGATCTGTTGCTTCTAAACTCACTAAGAAATCAAATACCTTGTTTTCATAATCTTCATAAATTGAGTTGTTTTTTTCGTCATCTTCTGATTTTGCCAAAAAGGAAATGATGAAATGTCCTTGTGCATCGGTTATAATGGTTCCTTGTTCTATTTCTAGTGTGGCACTTGAACCTCCCCGCCTATGTGAACTGCTCCAATACCAATTGTATCTTGGCATCCGAGTAACCCTGTATTTTACTGTTGTTCCGTTTAGTGTATTGCCAGC
>CAMBYC010000062.1 GCA_945871875.1 Sphingobacterium thalpophilum | reverse complement strand
TATGGATTGTTTGCTATTTCTTGTCTAGCTTCTTCACTGTTTAATACATCATACGGACGAGAAGCCACCAACGGTGCCAAAGCTACAGTTGGTCTTAATGCTGAAAAGGGGGAGATTTTTGCCATAAGACTTATTGAGTTATGAGTTATGAGTTATAAGTTATGAGTTATGAGTTATAAGTTATGAGTTATGAGTTATAAGTTATGAGTTATGAGTTATGAGTTATGAGTTGTTTTTTTGCTTATTAAGATTATACTTCTTATATCTTTCAAATTTTCTATAGCATCATTGTTAATACTTTTAAATTCCATTTCGGTAATAAAGTTAGTTTCTTTCAATAGTTCTAACCAATATATAGTTTCATCACATTCTTTTTGTGCTATTGCAAGTTTGTGAACAAAATCTACTTGACTTTCTGCATTTAAAGCTTCTCTCACATTAGCCCCAACCGAAGTTCCAGAACGCAAGAATTGTTTGCTTAATACAAATTCTTTTCTTTCCAAACTCAATATTTTATACAAATTAACCACACGAATCGCGAAACTAAAACTCTTATTTTTTATTAAACTCTCACTCATAACACATCTCCCCCACTTATAATTTAAAATTTTTTACCTTTAATCATTTTTTTACTCATAACTCATAACTCATAACTCATAACTCATAACTCATAACTCTTCATCGCTTCCGTTAACGCAACCACACTCTCCAGCGGAAGGGCATTGTATAACGACACCCTAAAACCTCCTACAGAACGGTGCCCCTGAACACCAATAAAATCGTTTGTTTCACAAAGTGCTGCAAATTCTTTCTCTTTTTGTGGATCGTCCATCACAAAAACAACATTCATCTTGCTCCTGTCTTCTTTTGCAACAGTTGGTCTAAAAATGGAACTATTATCTAAAGTATCATACAATAACTTTGCTTTTTGATTGTTGATATTTTCAATGGCACCAATCCCTCCTAAATTTTTTAACCACCGAAGTGTAAGCAAACATACATAAATCGCAAAAACAGGGGGCGTATTTAACATTGATCCATTCTCAATGTGTTGCCTATAATCTACCATTGACGGAATTTTTCTGTCAACGCCTTTTAAAATGTGTTTATCAATGATGAGTAAATTTACTCCCGCAGCTCCAATATTCTTCTGTGCTCCGGCATATATCAAACCAAACTTATTGAAATCCATTTGTCTAGATAAGATATCGCTACTCATATCGGCAATGAGCGGAATACCATTTGGCACCTCCGGAATATCGAACATTTCTGTTCCCTCAATGGTATTGTTGGTGGTGTAATGAAAATAACTTGCGTTGTCCGAAATTGTAAATCCTTTCGGGATATAAGTGTAGTTTTTATCTTTTGAACTGGCTACTACCTCAACATTCCCGAAGTTTTTGGCTTCTTTGATGGCTTTGGTTCCCCAAACCCCACAATCTAAATATGCCGCAGTTTGATTTGCCCCCAACAAGTTCATCGGAACCTGAAAAAACTGGGTACTCGCTCCGCCGTGCAAAAACAAAACCTCTTTATCTGAATTCAATCCCATCAACTCTTTTACCAATTGTCGGGCTTCTTCTAATACGGATTCAAATAATGGCGTACGATGACCAATTTCTAATATGGATAATCCTGTATTGTTGAAGTTTATAATGGCTTCTGATGCCTGCTGAAATACTTCTTTCGGTAAAATGGATGGACCCGCATTGAAATTGTGTATCATACTTTTTGCTTATTGGTTTATGAAAAATTGAAGCCATTTTTCTACTAAAAAGCAAATTTACTAATTTTCACAAGAGCGTCCCTTTATGTCTGCCGATTTCCAATCCATATTTAATGTATTCCACTCCTGAAGTTCTTCTTCGGTAAAAGTTTTCCCTACTAACAATTGCAAATCTGGCTGACCAGCATTTACCCAAGCTGTGTACCAAATACTTGCAGTTGCATGAATAGATTCGCGCATTCTTCGTTCTACCATGCCGTTCAGTTTGTCTTGATATTGCTTACTAAAATAGCTTGAATATTGCTTTACTGTAATGCCATTCCGGTTTTCAAAACTGTATTTATAATCTGGTCGAATCTTTTCTGTCAACTCTTTTTCTATTTGCAACACACTATCCGATGCAGCGGCACTTTGCATTACAACTGTCCAAACATAATTTTGAACGTTCTTAATGTATGTAGCTTTTCCTACAACAAAATCATATTCTTGTTTTGCAAACAACTCAGGAACCCTAGATTCCCAAAACCCGTGTATGCCGTGTTGGTTTGTTTTTTGACCATTATGGTTGCTGCTTGTATGCAATGGAACATGCAAATCCGCCATATAATGTCCAATTTCAGCAGATAGTTTAATGATTTTGAATAGCTCTTTTTCCTCAAACGCTTTTGTTAACCGATAACTCATTTGCTGCAACCACCAAGGACCAATTCCATGTCTATTTAATGAATCTTCTCCATATTTTTCTACCGCTTTTGTATATGTCTTTGGAATACTATCCCATGGATGAAAATGATCCATATCTATATAATGCCTTGGACCTTCTTCTTTAACTGCATAACGTCTTTTATCAGGATCTACAGCATGTTCTGTGATAAAATTTACATTAGGTTTATAAATCACCATCATTTCTGGTGGTAAAATATAAACTGCATATTGGTTGATCAATTGGTGGCCGAAAAAACCCCAAAAAAATAGTGCTAGAATAAACATAAACCCTGTATTAATTAAGAATTAAGAATTAAGATTCTGGAATTAAGGAAGTTTTTTATTTTATTTTTAATAGTAATTAGGATTAATAATTCAAGATGAATCACTAAATAAGATTTAAGAATTAGGAACAAACGTGAATAATTAATTAGGAATTAAGATTCTGGAATTAAGGATTTTTTTATTGTATTCTTGATTTCAAGGTTTTTAATGAGGAGCCAAGAATGCGTTGAATTTCTTCGGATTGAAATAATAGAGGATTTGCAATTTTAGATTCAATTAGATTACTATCTTTCAATAAACGCAACCAATAATGACATTCACGTGCTTCTTTGTAGGCAATATGCAACTTACTTGCAAAGTCCTTTTCAGATTGACCACCAATAGATTCTTCTATATTTGCCCCAATTGAAGTAGCTGCTCTTATAAATTGTTTTGCTAACAAAAATTCTTTTTTCTCCAGCACTAAAAATTGATACACTTTAATCGCTGCCAACGAAAACGCATAAGTCTTAATCGCAATCACATTCTCTCTCACTTTATCTCTATTTAATTGTTTACGTACTAAAAAATTTATCCTTCGATCTTAAAAACCAACCCAATTCCCAATTCCTAATTAATATTTAATAATTCATTCCGCTATTCCTCCAGAAATCGTAAACTTCATCGCTTCCGCACTGCTTAATTTATCTATTGGCTTGATGCGATCTTGCTTTACCATATATAAATGTCCCGCAAAAGCATACGATTGTGGAACATAAACGGCAACATATTCTTCTAATCCCAATTGTTTCACATTGTCCTGGGTAATAAATCCAACTTGCCAAACATCTTCTTGAAGAACGCTTACCAATACTGGCTTGTCAAATTTTCTCTTGCTGCCGGCAAATGCTTCAAACAAATCTTTTAACGTGGTATAAATAAATTTTACACCCGGTGTCTTTTCTAACAATTGATCAAACCAAAATACAAATCTGCCAAATATAAAAGATGCGGAAAAATAACCTACAACAATCACAACCATTAAAACCAATAAAAACCCTAATCCCGGAAACCGCTTTGGCGTTCCATATTGATCTAACTCAACCCATGTTGGAAATAATATATGCAGCACATTGGGTAAAATGCTATCTACAAAATTAAACATAGATATCACCGTCCAAGCAGTAATAACTATCGGTGCTAATATTATCAAACCTTGCAAAAAATGGGTCAATAACTTATTGAAATTTTTCCTTAACATATTTTTGAATTATCATTAAAATTAATCTTTTCATTTGTCCTAATTAGGTGATAATTCTCCGTTTCTATGTTATTTTTCTATAAATCAAATGGTGTTTCTACCGTTCATCAAAATTTAATGCTTGGAAACTTGAATTACAAAAATAGTTTCCTTAGTTTTGCGGCGACAAAATGTAAATGGAAACAAAACCTCTTAACGATACTCAATTTAGAATTCAAGACCAAGCTAAAACCTTGTTCACAAAATTCGGATTCCGTTCTGTTTCTATGGATGATATAGCTCACTCATTGGGCATTTCCAAAAAAACCATCTACCTATATTTTAAAGATAAAGATGAACTCGTGAAGGCAATTGTTGAACAAGATATTTGTGATACTGAAGCCGAATGTACCAACTGCCTTGCTATTGCAGACAATGCCATTGATGAAATCTTCATTACAATGGACAATATCATCAAGCACATCAAAAACATGAACCCCACTATCTTGTTTGATTTGCAAAAATTTCATTTCGACTCTTTTACAAAAATTATTGAACATAAAAACACCTTTCTACTAAGTTTCATCAAAAAGAACCTTAAAAGAGGGATGGATGAAGAATTGTATAGAAACGATTTAAATGTGGAGGTTTTGTCGCGGTTTAGGTTGGAGATGCTTTTTTTAACATTCAACTTGGATGTTTTTCCACCCAATGAATTTACGCTTACTGATGTTACACAAATTATTATGGAAAATTTCATATTCGGATTGGTAACCGAGAAAGGTTATCAACTCGCAATTCATTATAAAACAGAAAGAAACAAATAAAATGACAATGATTAAAGGCAGATTATGGAGCCGGTTGTATTTGTTGCTTTGGTTGATGTTGCCTGCAACATCGCTTTTAGCACAAAAAAAATACACATTATCGGCAGTTCAGGCGGTTGATTACGCCCTGAAAAATGTTACAGAAATTCGCAATTTGGAATTGGATAAGAAAATCCAAATCGCTAGAAACAATGAGATTCAAGGTCAGGCAATGCCTCAAGTAAGTGGTAATGTTGGATTCCAACACTTTTTTACAATTCCCACTACTTTGCTTCCTGATTTTATTTCACCGTCCGTTTACAACGTGCTAGAAAAAGAAGGTGTAAAAAATGGTAGTGGATCCGTGGTTACACAACCTACTGCTGCTCCGCAATTTTTCCCGGCACAATTTGGCGTGCCTTGGCAAGCTTCCGCTGGTTTCGCATTTCAACAATTGCTCTTTCAATCTGATGTATTTGTTGGTTTACAAGCCCGCAGCACCGCTATTAAATACGCTGACCTCAACATCAAAGCTATGGAAGACAGTGTTAGATCTAACGTACTTAGATCTTATTATGCCGTATTGATTGCAGAAAAAAGAAGCCGATTTCTTGATGAAGGTGTAACCAGACTTACAAAACTATCTTACGATCAACAACAACTTTACAAAAACGGTTTTGCTGAACATTTAGATATTGACAGAACCCAAGTAACACTTAACAATTTAAAATCTACCCAAATTCAAGTGCGCAATTTTATCCAACTGGGATATGCCTCTTTGAAATTTGCCATCGGTATAAATCAAATTGATTCGCTAAGTTTAACGGATAGCCTTTCTGTTGACATCATCAAACAAAATATTCTTGATACCACTGGTTTTCATTATGCAGATCGCAATGAAATCAAAATCTTGAATACCGTAGTTGAATTGCAACAATTGGATTTAAAACGATATAAACTTGCTTACGTTCCAACCGTTGCTGCTTTTTGGAATTACAGCAAATCTGCTCAACGAAATTCATTCGACTTTTTAGATTTCTCTAAAACATGGTTTAGCAGTAATGTTGCAGGTGTTTCCGTTTCTGTGCCAATATTTGATGGTTTTCAAAAATCCCATAAAATAGAGCAATCACGATTGTCTTTGCAAAAGGTTCAAAATACACTAAAAAATGTAGAGCGTGTTATTGATTTGCAAAGGGAAATCTCTTATGATTTGTTCCGCAATAGTATTACTACACTTGATATCCAAGAGCGAAATCTTGAATTGGCTGCAAAAGTTTATGCTACCACCAAGAAAAAATACGAACAAGGTTTGGGTTCTAGTTTTGAAGTGTTACAAACAGAACAAAGCTACGAAGATGCTCAATCTAATTATTTCCAATCGCTTTATGATGCCGTAATTGCTAAAATCAGTTACCAACGTGCCATCGGAAAACTATAACCTAAAGAACAAATCAAACCATTTAATCAATTATATACTTACTTAAAAATACAACAATGAAAAGAATCATCTTATTGTCAACGTTATTCTTCCTTGCCGCTTGTGGTTCAGGAAAAAAAGAAACCAACGCAAAGTTGACGGATATGAAAGTTGAATTGGAAACCCTTCGTAAACAACGCGATGGTTTATCTGATAAAATTACACAACTCGAAAAAACTGTAGCATCTCTTGATACAGCCGCCGTTGCTGAAGCTCAAACCAAATTGGTACAAACCAGCAACCTCGTTCCGCAAAGCTTTTCTCATTATATCGAATTACAAGGTAAAATCGTTACCGAAAACATGTACTATGTTTCTCCTCGTGGAATGGGTGGACAAGTTAAAGCCATCTATGTTAAACAAGGTGATGTGGTAAAAAAAGGACAATTGTTGATGAAGCTCGATGATGCCATCGTTAACCAACAAATCGCTTCTTTAAAAACCCAATTGAACTTTGTAAAAGACATTTACAACAGACAAAAAAACCTATGGGCTGAAGGTATTGGAACTGAAGTGCAATTGTTGACATCAAAAAACAACGTAGAATCTTTAGAAAAACAAATCAGCATTGTTGCAGAACAGTTGGCAATGTCTAATGTGTATTCAGAGGTTTCTGGTGTTATTGAAACTGTTAGTATCCGTGTTGGTGAAACCTTTATGGGTGGTCCAATGGCGGGAATCACTATTGTAGACCCCTCTAACCTAAAAGCAGTGGTAGAAATTCCTGAAAACTACATGAGCAAAGTGAAAAAAGGATTGCCTGTAATTATTGAATTGCCTGATTTGAACAAACAAATCAAATCGGTAGTGTCATTGGTTAGTCAAGTGATTGGTGTAAACAACAGAAGTTTCAATGCAGAAGCTAGAATTGGTGCTGACGCTAGTTTAAAACCAAACCAAGGTGCTGTTATCAAAATTTTAGATCACGAATCTTCAAACGCAATTGTTGTTCCAGTTGCAACGGTTCAAACTGACGAAAACGGCAAATACGTTTACCTTATGGTTACTGAAAATGGAAAGTTTGTTGCAAGAAAAAAACAAATCATTATTGGCGAATTATACGATGATTTAATTGAAGTAAAATCAGGATTAAACACTACCGACAAATTGGTTACACAAGGTTACCAAGGTTTGTATGATGGTCAATTGTTGTCTATTAATTAATTCAATAAAAATAAAATAGTTTTAAACCTGATGATACAATTCGTCTAATTTAATGCTACACTCAAATTAAAATAAGTATTTCATGGCGAACAACATACAAAAAGGATTGCAGAGCTTAATGAGCACGGGCAAAACCTTTTTCGCAACCAATTGGGCCATTAAAAGCAGAACTGCGGTTTATCTTCTTACCCTTTTTATTACCGTTTGGGGTTTATCGCTTTTTGTTTCCTTCCCAAAAGAACAGTTTCCGGATATTGTAATTCCTACTATCTACGTGCAAACCGTTTATGTAGGTAATTCTCCTAAAGACATTGAAAACCTCGTAACCCGCCCAATTGAAAAAGAACTAAAAGGCATTACTGGCGTTAAAATCAATAAATTAACTAGTACATCTTTGCAAGATTTCTCTGCCATTGTGGTTGAATTCAATACTAGTGTAAAAACCGATATCGCACTACAAAAAGTAAAAGATGCGGTGGATAAAGCAAAAGGTGATTTACCTAATGATCTTACCCAGCAACCTAGCGTACAGGAAATCAGTTTCAGTGATTTTCCTATCATGAGCGTTAACGTAAGTGGCGATTATGATGGTGCTAAATTGGCTGAATACGCCAACACAATTAAAGATAGAATTGAAGAACTATCGCAGATTTCTCGTGTAGATATCGTTGGAGCTCCGGAGCGTGAGATTCAAGTGAATATCGACAACTTTAAAATGCAATCTTCAAAAGTTTCATTCTCAGATATTGAACAAGCCGTTGCTCGTGAAAACGCCGACATCTCAGCAGGCCTATTAGACATTGGGAACCAACGCCGAACAATTCGTTTGAAAGGACAATTTACTAGTGCGTTGGATCTTACCAATGTTATTATTAAAAATTCTAGTGGTGCCCCAATTTATTTGAAAGACATCGCCACCATTAGCGATACCATCAAAGAGCGTGAAAGTTATGCGCGATTTAACGGCAAAAACGTAGTGAGTTTGAGCATCATCAAACGTTCTGGTGAAAACCTTATCGCAGCCTCCGAAAAAATTCAAGAAGCCGTAGCTGAATTGAAAAAAAACCAATTGCCTCCAAACCTTAAAGTGGTGGTTTCAGGCGATTTAAGTATTAAAGCCGATACCTCTTTCACCGAATTGGTAAACTCAATTGTTATTGGATTTATACTCGTAATGTTGGTGTTGATGTTCTTTATGGGTGTAACAAATGCCTTTTTTGTGGCATTGTCTGTGCCTTTGAGTATGTTCTTAGCCTTCATCTTTTTACCTGGAGCAGAATTTATTATTGGTGGAAACATCTCTCTTAACTTTATCGCTCTTTTTGCCTTATTGTTTGGATTGGGTATTGTGGTAGATGATGCAATTGTGGTAATTGAAAATACCCACCGTATTTTCTCACAAGGAAAAGGATCAATTTCATCTGAAGATGCTGCGAAATTTGCTGCAGGTGAAGTATTTGTACCTGTTTTGGCAGGAACATTAACCACCCTCGCTCCGTTTATTCCTCTATTGTTCTGGCCGGGCATCATTGGTAAATTCATGATTTACCTCCCTACGATGTTGATTTTCACCCTTACAGCTTCACTTATCGTTGCCTATATCATCAACCCTGTTTTTGCGGTAGATTTTATGAGTCACGATGAACATTCTAAAGAACCTAAATCTGCTATCTTCAAAAAACCTGCTTTCTGGGTAACCATAACTTTAGCTGTATTGGTAGATTTGATGGGATACACTACAGACAACCCAGCTTATCGTTTTCTTGGAAACTTGTTGTTCATCTTTGCCGGATTAGCAATTTTAAATAAATATATACTAACTGGAATCATCAATACCTTCCAAAACAAATTGTTGCCCGCAATGATGACGCAATACGAAAAATTGTTGCGTTGGGTATTGCAAGGTTGGAGACCAGCTAAAATGTTGGTTGGTACATTTATATTGTTGATTTTCTCTTTTTGGTTCTTTGGATTTAGACAAGTGCCGGTTTTGTTTTTCCCTCAAGGCGATCCAAATACAGTGTATGTTTATATGAAACTTCCTACTGGAACGAATGTAAAAACAACAGATTCTATTGTACAAATGCTTGAAAATCGTGTGTACAAAGTATTGGGTCAAGATAACGGTAAAACCAACCCAGTTGTAGAAAGTGTGATTGCCAATGTGGCTGTGGGTGCATCAGATCCAAATAGCGGCGATAGAAGTACACGTGCTGAATTGGGAAGAATTCAAATCAACTTTGTACCTTTTGAAAAACGCAAGGGCGTTGCTACTTTACCTTATCTAGATCAGATTAGAGAAACAGTAAAAGGTATTGCTGGAGCTGAAATCTCCGTTACTCAAGAAGCTTCTGGACCACCTACACAACCGCCAATAAACATTGAAATAACGAGTGAGAATTTTGAATCACTAACTTCAACTGCTGTTAAACTTAAAAACTACCTCTATGCCAAAAATATTCCTGGTGTAGAAGAGCTTAAATTGGATGTTGACCTTACCAATCCTGAAATTACGCTTACGGTGGATAGAGAAAGAGCAATGTTAAACGGTATTTCTACTGCACAAGTAGGTTTAGAAATTCGTACTGCATTGTTTGGTAAAGACATTTCTAAATTGAAGCAAGACGAAGAAGAGTTCAACATCAAGCTAAGAAACAATTCCTTACAACGTAAAAGTTTAAGTGACTTGTTGAATATGCGTATTGCGTTCCGTGATTTCACAACCGGACAAGTAAAGCAAGTTCCAATCAGTTCTGTAGTAAAATATGAACTCACCAGCAGTTATGGAAGCATCAAAAGGAAAAATTTGAAGCGAGTTGTAACATTATTCAGCAACGTATTGGTATCAAAAGGATATACACCTATTGCGGTAAATGCTGAAATATTAACAGCAATAAAAGCATTTAAAGAAAAACCAGATGATGTTACCATTTCACAAACAGGAGAAGGCGAACAAATTGCTGAAACATCTGCGTTTCTTCAGGGAGCATTGATCACTGCAATTGGTTTGATATTATTGATATTGGTATTGCAATTCAATTCATTAAGCAAAACGGTAATCATTTTATCAGAGATAGTTTTCAGTTTGATTGGTGTATTGTTGGGCTATGCAATTACAAGAAGCACAGCATCTGTAGTAATGACTGGAATTGGGGTAATTGGATTAGCCGGAATTGTAGTGAAAAACGGAATCTTGGTGATAGAATTTGCTGATGAATTGCGTTCGCGAGGAATGAAAACCCGTGAGGCAGTAATTGAAGCAGGTAAAACAAGAATTGTTCCTGTATTGTTAACCGCATTGGCAGCAATATTGGCATTGATTCCACTAGCAGTAGGTTTGAACATCAATTTCGTAACCTTGTTAACCGATTGGAATCCGAAGATATTCTTTGGTGGCGATAATAATGTGTTCTGGAAACCATTGTCTTGGACCATCATTTGGGGATTGATCTTTGCGTTCTTTATGACGTTGATTATGGTGCCAGGGTTGTATATTTTGGCTGAGCGTTTACGCAGACCGATGGCTAAATTCTACAATGGAAGATGGATTGCGATATTCGGTTTCTTTGGACCATTCTTTTTCATCCTTACTGGGTTAATGTATTTGGTTAGGAAGATACAGGGAAAGCCAATTTGGAGCGGTAAGCAGCAATAAAAATTGAATATCCCCCAGCTGAAGCTGGGGGCAATTCAAAACCAGCTTTTAATATTTCTAAAGCGTAATTAGAAATTAAAGTCCACATTGATGTAAAAATCATTGTGGACTTTATTATTTTCACATTATCCCCCTGCTAATGCTGGGGCAATTAATGAAAGATTTTATCACAATTTACAATCTAGCAAAATTGAAAAGATTTCTTTCAATAGACCCCAGCTTTAGCTGGGGGTTATTCAATATTACAGATTGGCTTTAGCCCAAAAATCTACATTTGTACTTTTAATATTTAAACTGGTTCTAAAAAAAAATTAAAATAAAGTCCACATTGATGTTAAAATCATTGTGGGCTTTATTAATTTTACAAACAAATAGAAAACAATGCGTAACAATCACGAAATAGATTATAAGATATTTGGAGAAGAGATGCAGTATGTGGAAATCGAGTTAGATCCACAAGAAACAGCGGTAGCAGAGTCGGGGAGTTTTATGTTCATGGATGATGGCATCCAGATGCAAACTATATTTGGAGATGGATCGCAGCAGCAATCTGGCGGAATATTTGGCAAATTGTTGAATGCAGGGAAGCGTGTATTAACAGGAGAAAGTTTGTTTATGACAGCCTTTACCAATACAGGTTATGGTAAGAAGAAAGTATCGTTTGCATCACCTTATCCAGGAAAAATCATTGCATTAGATTTAATGCAGATGGACGGGAAGATTATATGTCAGAAAGATTCATTTTTATGTGCAGCCAAGGGCGTTGCAATAGGGATTAATTTCCAGAGGAAATTGGGTACCGGTTTATTTGGCGGTGAAGGTTTCATTATGCAAAAGTTAGAAGGAGATGGAATGGCGTTTATGCATGCCGGCGGTCACGTATTTGAGCGCACTTTAGCCCCTGGGGAATTGTTGAAAGTAGATACAGGTTGTGTTGTAGCTTATACCCAACAGATAGAGTTTGATATTCAGTTTGTAGGCGGCATCAAAAACACCATATTTGGTGGTGAAGGTTTATTCTTTGCAACTTTACGCGGACCAGGAAAGGTATGGTTACAAACATTACCCATTAGCAGATTGGCGTCAAGGATAATGGCTTATGGCACTTACAATCGTAAGGAAGAAGGAAGTATTTTAGGCGGATTGGGTAACTTATTAGACGGAGACGGATTTTAAATAATTAGGAATTAAGATTTAGGAAGTAGGAATTAGTTGTTAGTAGTTAGTTGTTAGTAATTAGGTTACACTATAAATGGGAAAAGCAGCCTCCCGACTGCAATTCCACATCCAATAACCATCCGTGAACAATATTTTTATTTACCTCTGATTCTTACTTCTTAATTCCTAACTAATAATTATAAATCATGCCATCCGTGAACAATATTTTTATTTACCTCTGATTCTTACTTCTTAATTCCTAACTAATAATTAGAAATCATGCCATCCGTGAACAATATTTTTAATAAACTATTTATAATTTCTATCTTACCACTAACTACTAACCACTAACTACTACTCTCCCACAAAGCTAATCAACTACTGCTCCGTTTGCAATCCAGTTGTCGAATGTAAGATGCCGTTTATCGAATAGGAACTGTCAATAATATTTTTTAAGTGAATATAATTAACTCGGGTTGCTAAAAACTTCAGTTAACCCGCATTACGCATTAGAAGTAAAAGCAAATTTTGTGGCTAAAGCCATTTCAAAAATACCAATAAACCCCAAGCTAAAGCTAGGGGCTTTTATAAAACGACCTTCTATTTTCCTACTACATAATTTGAGTTCAACCAATCTAAAACAAAAAGGCTGCCTTTTTGAGACAGCCTCTATTGAAAACAATAAAAATCCTTTATTATATTTATTTACCAAAACGGATTCTTCCATTAGGGAAAATGGCATTGTCTCCCAACATTTCTTCAATACGAATTAGTTGATTGTATTTTGCCATACGATCTGTTCTTGAAGCAGATCCAGTTTTGATTTGACCACAATTAAGTGCAACAGCCAAATCTGCAATGGTTGTATCTTCTGTTTCTCCACTACGGTGACTCATAATTGTATTGTATCCATTGTTTTGTGCCAATTGAACCGCATTGATGGTTTCTGTAACCGTACCAATTTGATTTACCTTGATTAGAATACTATTTGCAATGGATTCGTTAATACCTCTTTGTAAACGCTTTACATTTGTTACAAACAAATCATCTCCTACCAACTGGCATTTTTTACCCAATGCTTCTGTATGCAATTTCCAACCTTCCCAATCGTCTTCAGCCATTCCGTCTTCTATTGAAACAATAGGATATTTATTTACCCAACCCGTCCAATAATCAACCATTTCTTCTCTGCTGATTACTTTCTTTGAACTTTTATAGAATGTATATGTTCCGTCTTTTTCATTATACATCTCACTGGTTGCTGCATCCATAGCAATTGAAATTTGTGCACCTGGTTGATAACCCGCAGCTTCAATTGCCATCATCACAATTTCAATTGCTTCCTCATTGCTTTGAATTTCTGGTGCAAATCCACCTTCATCTCCCACATTTGTACTGAAACCTTTCTTCTTTAAAACAGATTTTAAATGATGAAATACTTCAACACCCCAACGCAATCCATCGCTGAATGATGTTGCTCCTACTGGAACAATCATAAATTCTTGAAAATCTATTTTGTTGTCGGCATGTGCACCGCCATTTAAAATATTCATCAAAGGTATTGGCAAAACTGTTGCATTTACACCTCCTAAATAACGATACAATGGCAAATTGCTCTCAATTGCTGCTGCTTTTGCAACTGCCATTGATACTGCTAAAGTTGCATTAGCACCTAACTTAGCCTTGTTCTCGGTTCCATCTAACTCAATTAAACGTGAATCAATAAATGGTTGCTCGTTTACGTTTAAACCTATCAATTGATCTGCTATTGTATCATTTATATTTGAAACGGCTTTTAAAACCCCTTTCCCCATATAAACAGTTTTATCGTTGTCTCTTAATTCAACAGCTTCATGCTTGCCAGTTGATGCTCCTGATGGAACTGCCGCTCTTCCAATGCTTCCGTTCTCCGTAACTACATCTACCTCTACGGTTGGATTTCCTCGACTATCTAAAATCTGCCTAGCTCTAATGTCTGTAATGTAACTCATAATCAATTGATTTTTAGTTGGTGATATTATTCATTAACCGTTAACGTCCTGAAAATTGCTTCTAAGTCGTTATTCTCGGTTTGTAAAGTAACAATTTTGAGGTTGTGTAACAAAGACATTTCCATCAATTCTCTGTTAAGATTATCTGGCTGTTGACTTTCTAATACCCAAGTATAATTGTCTTTCTTCTCAACATTAATAACAGAAGGTAATCTTTTTAACCATTCTTCTTCCAAGGGTTCACGGAAACTTACTTTTACAGTATTTGCTGATGTGGTTTTTTGCAGATTGCTCAATAAATTATCGGCAACCAATTTGCCTTTGTTTATGATGATAACCCTTTCGCAAAGTGCTTCCACTTCCGGTAATATATGTGATGAAAAAAGCACTGTTTTATCTTGTCCTAATCTTTTTATAACTTCTCTAATTTCAATAATTTGATTTGGATCTAGGCCAGATGTGGGTTCGTCTAATATCAATACTTCTGGATCATGCACCAATGCTGCCGCTAATCCAACCCGCTGTTTGTATCCCTTTGATAATTGTGTAATTTTTTTATGCTGCTCTAATGACAATCCAGTTAATTCAATCACTCGTTTTATTGCCGCTTTACTATTGCTAACCTGCTGAATATTTGCAATAAATTGTAAATATTCTTGAACATACATATCTACATACAATGGATTGGCTTCTGGTAGATATCCTATTTTCCTCTTGATGCCTTTTGGATCTAATTTACTATTGATTCCAGCAACGGCAATATCACCACTATCTGGTTGTAAATATCCTGTTATCATTTTCATGGTGGTAGATTTACCCGCACCATTTGGACCTAAAAACCCAACAATCTCGCCTTTATTAATCGTAAAGGAAATGGAATCTACGGCTTTTTGTGTACCATATTGCTTTGATAGATTGTTGATAATAACAGACATTACAACAAATATAATATTAATTTGAGAATTAGAAATTAGGAAGTATGAAACAACAGCATTTGAAATTTAGAATATACGAACTAAAAATTTGGGATAAACTAAAGGATGACCACAAAGTGTTCAAATATATATAGCAATGAATTTGAAAAGAAACACGACTCCGAAGGAGTCGAATAGCTTATAATTATAATATTTTCAACACATAAGATTTTGTTTTATTGGTAAAAGGTAAATGCGACTCCGAAGGAGTCGTATTTTAGGATCATTTTTAGCTATATATATGTGACCACTTCGTGGTCATTTATTGCTTAACATTATTTTCAGATTATTGAAACTTTTCTTTTTTTTACTCTATTAATCCCATTTTACGCATAAGAAGAAAAAAGCAAATTTTGTGGCTAAAGCTAATGTAACAATATCTGTACCCCCATCTAAATATAAGGTCAATTCAGGGGCAAGATGCTCTATACGTTTAGGAATGTATTTATATTATTTGTCCATTTTCATTAAAGGAAACCCTTGAATTGCCCCCAGCTTCAGCTGGGGGTGAATTTATATTATATATTGGCTTTAGCCAATAATTTAGGATTAATTCTTCATCTGCACAATTTGTGCTTATTTCTAACCAAAGTATCATAAATAAAAAAGCCAAGATTTTCATCTTGGCTTTCTAAATTGTTTTTATAAAGATCAAACCAGCATTGTAACTGGGTTTTCCATATATTTTTTTAGGGTTTGTAAGAAAGCTGCTCCAACAGCACCGTCCACACTTCTATGGTCGCAGCTTAGGGTAACTTTCATCACATTGATTACACCAAAACCATCACCTTTTCTTACTACAACTTCTTTAATTCTACCTACAGCCAAAATACAGCTGTCTGGTGGATTAACAATTGCAGTAAATTCATCAATATCCATCATTCCAAGGTTTGAAATGGTGAAAGTATTGCCAGTAAAATCTTGTGGTAATAT
The DNA here is from genome assembly GCA_945871875.1 of Sphingobacterium thalpophilum. Taxonomy (GTDB): domain Bacteria; phylum Bacteroidota; class Bacteroidia; order Chitinophagales; family Chitinophagaceae; genus Pollutibacter. Next base: position 3,900 of record CAMBYC010000062.1, on the reverse strand, counting down.
TTTTTTAGTGCGGGCTTTTTCGTAGAGTTCTTTAGCATCTGAAGCAATTTGCGACAAAGATTTTTGGTCGGCGAAACGAATCACCGGAACAATCAAACCTTCAGGTAATGCAATTGCAGATCCTACGTGAACGTGGCTATAAGTGCGAATAAAATCTCCCATCCAGCTACTGTTTACAGCAGGGTGCTTACGCAATGCCATAGCAGAAGCTTTTATCAACATATCTTGGAAAGAAATTTTAACTGGACTAACCTCATTCATTTGTGTTCTTGCAGCCATGGCATTGTCCATGGTTATTTCCATGGTAAGGAAGAAATGAGGTGCGGTAAACAAACTTTCACTCAAACGACGAGCAATGGTTTTGCGCATTGATGTAAGAGTAGTATCTGTGAATCCTTCAGCTCCACCAGCAGTAAATGGTGCAGCTTTTGGAGCAGCAACAGCAGCTTCTTTTACAGGTGCTACAGCTTGTGCAGGAACATAATTGTCAACATCTTTTTTGATGATTCTGCCATTGTCGCCACTTCCAGCAACTTGACGAATATCAATTCCTTTATCTTGGGCTAGTTTTTTAGCAAGAGGAGATGCTTTTAAGCGACTGTTATCAGCGTGTGCGTCAACAGTAGGAGTAGCAGCAACTGGGGTAGAAACAGTTTCAGGAGCAGCAACAGCTGCAACTTGAGGTTGGTTTATGGAAACCAATAATGGTTGAATATCAGTACCCGCTTTACCAACAATAGCGATGATTTCATTTATTTTAGCGGCTTCACCTTCTGCTACGCCAATATAAAGAAGTGTACCATCAGCATAAGGCATAATTTCCATTGTAGCCTTATCTGTTTCTACATCGGCCATACCATCATCAGCTTTTACAGTATCACCAACTTTCTTATTCCATTTAACGATTTTACCTTCAGTCATTGTATCGCTCAACAAAGGCATACGAATAACAGTGGCTGCAAGTTGATCGGCATTAAGTGTAGGAAGAGCTTGAGCAATTGGAGCAACCACAGGAGCAGAAGAAGCTTCTGGTTTTGCAACAGTTGCAGTAGCGGCTGGAGCCAATAAAGATTGGATGTCTTCACCTTCTTTACCAACAATTGCAATAATTTCATTTACTTGTGCCGCTTTGCCTTCAGGAACACCAATATACAGTAAAGTTCCATCAGCATAGCCAATTACCTCCATTGTAGCTTTGTCTGTTTCAACGTCAGCCAACGCATCATCACTTTTAACTTTATCACCGATTTTCTTGTACCATTTAACAATCTTTCCTTCGGTCATTGTATCACTAAGAAGGGGCATTTTTATCACCTCAGCCATAACGCAGCCAGTTTTAATATTTGGTAAGCGAAATTAATTTAATTTGATGAAATTATTGATTAACGTTTCATGTAATCACAAAATTCATTGAATTAAACCTGTTTTATATCCAAAATGAACCAAATTTTATTAATAGTCAAGGTCTAATCCCATTTTATCTTTGAATTCTTTAACAAGAGGATACATTTCAATTATTTTCAGGTATTGTTCTCTTGCAGATAATGGTCTTTCTTTGGGTTCAGCATCTTCTATTTGTTCTTCTAGAACCACATTGTATTTAATTTGTCTGTTCTTGAAAAAATTGTGAATGTGTTCAATCAATGGACCCCTTTCCATCTCTATAAATTTCTGCTGGATAACGGTATCAGTGTAAACATCAAATTGTTCTAGATCAACAACTTGTAATCTTGCCAACTTGAAATTATTGCAAGCAGAGGGATTATTTACCAATTTCTCAATATACTGTTGCCAAGCCATTTGTAAAGAATCTGATGTCAACAAAACTTGTGCATCAGGTTGCTTTTGTTGTGAAGCAACCATCTTTCTGATATTTGCTAAACTCATTCCACCCTCCGGCACCAATGCTGATGGGTTAGAACTTACTTGAGGGGATTGTTTCTCCTGTGCTAAAGTTGATTTAACATTAGTTTGTGTAGCTTGTTCAACATACAAAGCTGCTTCTCCCGCTTTAACAGATTTATTTTCTTCAGTATTTTTGGGCTTGTAAGCAATTGTAGGAATAGCCCTAAACGAAACCGCCTTTACGCCATCAAGTTTTTTTTTTGATGTAGAATCTGACATTTCTATTGCTTGGTATAGAAAGGTCAGTTTTATCAACGCCATTTCAATATGTAAACGTTTGTTTCTGGCTTGCTTGTAATTCAGTTCTGTTTCATTGATGATTTGTAAGGCAGACAATAACCATGACAATGGTATTTTTTGTGCTGCTTTTTCATATTTCTCTTTAAAATTTCCAATGGCTTCTAATAATGGAATGGTTTTAGGATCTCTACAAACCATTAGGTTTCTGAAAAACTCCGACATTCCAGTAAGCAATTGGTCTCCTTCAAAGCCTTTGCTGTTGATTTCTTCAAACATCAGCAAAGTTTCTGACAGTTGTTGCTGCTGCATATAATCGAGCAACTTAAAATAATAATCCTCATCCAATATATTTAGATGTTCTAATGTATTGGCATAAGTCAATTCGTGGTTGGTGAAACTGGCAATTTTATCTAAAATGCTCAAAGAATCGCGCATACAACCTTCGCTTTTCTGGGCAATAATATGCAATGCCGTTTTTTCAGCTTTTATAGATTCCTTTTCACATATTTCAGCAAGATGATCTACTGTATCTTGAGTGGTAATTCTTTTGAAATCAAAAATCTGGCAACGTGATAAAATGGTTGGGAGAATTTTATGTTTTTCAGTAGTTGCCAAAATGAATATTGCATAAGAGGGAGGTTCTTCTAATGTTTTCAAAAAGGCATTAAAAGCCTGAGCACTCAACATGTGAACCTCATCAATAATATATACTTTGTATTTACCCGCTTGAGGCACAAACCTCACTTGCTCCGTTAAAGCCCTGATATCTTCTATTGAGTTATTGCTGGCAGCATCGAGTTCATGTATATTAAAAGAACTGTTGTTGTTGAAAGAAACGCAAGAAACACATTCATTACAAGCTTCCCCGTTTGGTTGACGTTGTTCGCAGTTGATGGTTTTCCCTAAAATACGTGCACAAGTTGTTTTTCCCACTCCCCTTGGACCACAAAATAAAAAAGCATGTGCAAGTTGATTGTTTCTAATTGCATTTTTTAAAGTGGTGGTAATATGTTGTTGCCCAACAACTGTACCGAAATTTTGAGGCCTATACTTCCGGGCTGAAACAATGAATTTTTCCATAGCAATAGCAAGTTAAACAATAATTAATTATCAATATGCAATCTTGAATAACAAGAGGAGGAGAATGGTTAAGGGATAAGGGTTAAGGGTTAATTGTCAATGGTTAATGGTTAATGGTTAATGTATATTGAACCAAAGTAGATATTAGGAGTTCTATTGTTGAAGTATGGAGCATCAATTTGATGGAACGGAGCATCAAATTGATAGAAGGGAGCATCAATTTGATGGAACGGAGCATCGAATTGATGGAACGGAGCATCAATTTGATGGAACGGAGCATCGATTTGATGGAACGGAGCATCGATTTGATAGAACTTAGCATCAATTTGATGGAAGGGAGCATCAAATTGATGGAGTTTATTTCAACTGTTGACCTCTCCTAAAATTACTTGACACATTTTGGGGTTTAATGCGAACCTGTAAATGTCAAGATTATTGTTATTTCTTAAGCAAGTTTACAGCTTTTTTTTTAGGTTTAAATTAGATTACTTACTTTTTTTTATTCCTGTTTTCATTTTCAATTTGGGTCTTTATTCCTAGTCATATTTGTTGATTTTTTATTGTTACTAAATGTGGTTATAATTCTAATTTTATTACTATTCCTCAAAACATATTTCATGTTATTCCTATTTTAGGTTTACAAAGTAGTGTTTCGAGTTTTTAAAGTGAGGGTTA
>CAMBYC010000061.1 GCA_945871875.1 Sphingobacterium thalpophilum | reverse complement strand
CTCCGAGATGCCACTTGCCCACCAATCCCGTCGCATAGCCCGAGTCACGCAGACGATCCGCCACGGTCTTCTCCACGACGGGCAAGCCAATGCCTGGGGCAGCGTTCTTCGCGCCGATGGGATTGAACTCAAAACCGAACCGCGTTTGGTAGCGACCGGTTATAAACGCCGCACGAGATGCCGCACAAAACGGCGCGGTTACATAACCGCTCTTGAATCGCGCGCCACTTGCCGCGAGTGCATCAATGTGCGGTGTTGGAATCGCTTTCCCACCATAGCAACCGAGTTCGCCGTAACCGAGGTCGTCAACAACGATGAAGATGACGTTGGGACGTTGCTGCACAGCAAGTGATGCAGTCTGAATGCCGTGGGTAGATAGCAACAGGGACGTGAGGAGTATGAGCATTTGTTTCATAATTATTAATTGTTACTTATTAATTATTAGCTCATGAATATAGGGTACGGATGTTTGTGCTCCCAACCGTGTTACAGATATAGCAGCGGCCTGGTTTCCAAACGCTACGGCTTCGGTAAGACTTTTTCCTTCGGCGATGGCCACTGCCAAAGCACCATTAAAAGTATCACCGGCTGCAGTAGTGTCTATGGCTTCTACTTTCTGTGCGGGTATTAATTGACCTTTGCCATCCGAGTATAGAAAAGCTCCCTGGCTTCCCATGGTAATAATTACATGTTGAACGCCTAGGTTTTGAAGATCAATTGCAGCTTTAGTAGCTGATGCTATATCCGAAACCGCCTCCCCTGTTAAGATTTCGGCTTCCGTTTCGTTGGGTGTAATCAGGTATAGGTACTTAAATAATTCGGGTGGTAATGCACAAGCGGGTGCCGGATTAAGCACCACCTTTTTTCCTAAAAGAAAGCAAGCTTCGGCAGTTTTTATCACGGTATCAATGGGCGTTTCAAGCTGCATGAGCACCACATCGGCAGCTTCAAATTCGGAGCGGGCACTCAAAACTTCATCGGCAGTCAGGTTATTATTGGCCCCCGAAGCTACTACAATGCTGTTTTCACCCTTGGCGTCGAGCGTAATCAGTGCTACGCCCGAAGGGGCTGTTTCATCCACAAAAAGGTATTTGCAGTTAATGCCCTCATTAATAAGTAATTCCAATGCTTGCTTACCAAACAGATCATTGCCTGTTTTAGCAATAAAGGTGACTTCGCCGCCCAAACGGGCAGCTGCCACTGCCTGATTGGCTCCTTTTCCGCCGGCGTTCATAAAGAAATTACCACCCAAGATCGTTTCACCAGGAGCAGGGATTCCCGACGATTTTACCACCATATCGGTATTGGTACTACCAATAACTATGATTTTCTTTTTCTTCATCTGTTTATAATTGTTTTTTAATTGTAAAATGGAACACACACATAAACATTACCTTGTTTGTTAATATTTACTTGTCTTGCTCGTTTCATTTGGATATTTATGATTTGATTTTTATTAAAAAAATGGATACCATTTGATTACGACTATTGCTTCATGTGTTTCAATTTAAATTTTCCTTACAAATTGATAAGACCCTGATTCAACAGTTAGTACAACCATTCCAGCCTCCATCCTCAGAAATGTAACACCAGGTGTGTTTGCAATAGCTTTGCCGTGTACCGTCACCCCTTTAACGCCCATAGCAAGTTTACCCGGAAGGGTTGGCAAATAAACTGTCGCTTTGGTGTTAACTGGAACGGTAATATCCATCATGAGCTTGCCGTCTTTCAGTTCCCAAGCGCTGCTAATACGGCCGTTAGGCGAGTTGAAATGTGCCCGTGCCCACTTCAGATCGCCCACGATGGAGGGTTTGATTGAAAAGTGACTGAAGCCCGGAGCAGCAGGGTCAGGCCTAATTCCAGCCAGGTATTTGAAAAAATAACTGCTAATGCAGCCATACATTGGATGGTTATGAGAGTTGTCGCCACCGAACAGTTCATTCATGGTGGTGGCACCGTTTTGCATCAGGAAGCCGAAACCCGGATAGGCGGTATTCGTAACAAGTGCATAAGCAATCTCAGGGCGCTCCGCAGCCAAAACCTCTATAAGCGCAGGCGTACCAATGAAGCCCGTGTTGAGGCGGTTATTGCGTGTAACATGAACATTCTCTACAAGTTGATCAAGCACCGCACCACGGGCTGTTTCCGGCACCAAACCATAAAACAGCGGAACGGCATTGACGGCTTGACGATATTCGGTTGGGGTATCGCCACGGTACTGTTTTTTGCTTGTATCAAAAAACGCTCGGTTGAATGCTGTACCAATGCGCTGCGCCCACGCTTCAAATTCGTGGGCTTCATTCACTTTGCCAAGTTGGCGGGCCAAGCCAGCCAGGGTATTGACCACCCGATAATGAGCCGCCGTACCGTAAAAGGTACGTCCTTCGGGCGGGGCACTTACAAAGGTGTTGCCATTTTTAGCCGGCTGATCCAAGGGTGAGGCCCAATCGCCGAGGGCATCGTTGATGATCTCGGGTTTCCCTTGCACCTGTCGCTTCAGGCTGCTTTGGGCAAAACGCTTCATGGCCTCGTAATGCTGCTCCACCGAACGGCGGTCGCCATAAAAGGTCTGCAGGTCTGCAGGTAAATAAACCAACGCAGCAGGCCACAAGGTGGACCCGCCATTACCGTAGCTTGAGGGTGCCACATAACCCGACGGTGCCACCAAACTTAGACCACCATCAGGGCTTTGTGTATCGGCAAGATCAGTTACACACTTGGAATAAAATCCTGCCATGTCGAAATTGAACATCGCAGCTTCGGCGGTAAGATACAGGTCTGCAGTCCAGCCCTGTTTTTCACGGTGCGGACAGTCTGTTTGGATACTATGAAAATTATTCAGGAACGTAAGTTGCGATGCCTTTTGCAATTGATTGATTAAAGGATTGGAGCATTCAAACGCTCCAACAGTAGTAACATCGGAATGCACAGGTACAGCCTCAACGCGATCGATGACCACGCCTTCATCTGCAACAACACGGATAAATTGAAAGCCATTGTACGAAAAATGGCAGGAGAATGTTTCCAGACCACCACCCTTGAGGATATAGCCATTCTGCTGACGTACGCCGGCGGTCAAATCACGGAAGCTATCTTCGGGGTGTGCCAACGCACGTTCGGGTTGACCGTGGGGAAGGTTGCCGCGAAGCGCAGGATCAGCAGGCACCTCGGCATAATCTACCAAGACCTTTGCACCCGCAGGACCTTTAACGCTTATACGTGCCCAGCCTGAGATGTTAGTGCCGACGTCGTAGAGCTTCTCTTGTTTAGAGCGCTCTATGCACCTTACTGGTGTTATAGGAAGAAATTCGCGGATCGGCGGTATCAACTGGGATTGCAGGGGGTTCTGCGCATCTACCACGGAGGCCGTTCGCCAGGCGTTCGCAGCAAAACCTGCCATTGTCCAGCCAGACTGTTCGTTTCGCGCATCGTACAACTCCCCATGTCGCGTGTCATCGTAGGTAATCGGTCCACTGGCAGTGCTCCAAGATGAATCCGTGATAATATCTTTGAAAGTGCCATCAGCGAAACTGATGGCAAGCCTGACTATTAAGCGGGGCTGGTCAATCCACTCTGCAGTTCGCAACCCCCAAATGTCATTGCAAAGCGGTGTAAACTGACCACGACCAAGCATGGCTCCAATTGCATTGTTACCTGTCTTAATTTGCGCGGTTACATCATGGGTAACGTAAAAGGCCCGCTTGTTGAATTGAGTCCAGGCGGGATCAAGCACATGGTCGCCCACCCGTTGCCCATTGAGAAACGCTTCAAAATAACCCAGTCCGCAGATATAGAGTGTGGCTCTACGGATAGGCTTTTCGAGCGTGAATTCCTTACGAAACAAAGGTGATGGATCGTATGCCGAACGCGCCGTATCGAAATGTTCCCATATCGTCCTGCCCTGGCCTGTAATCCAAGGAAAGACTTTTTTTACATCTTTGGTCTCTCTCTCCAGTGACAATGTCCACTGGCTACGCCACTCATCTTCCGGACGGAAACTAATCCACTGGGCATTTTTCCAATCCTCCTTTTTAAAAAGGCCAGTCGAAAAACTGGCAATTTCACTCCAGCCAGCATCCTTGCCCTTCTTATCCCATGCTTTTACTTTCCAGAAATAGAGTAAGCCTGCATTCAGCTTCTTACCTTTATAAACAACTTGAGTATTTTGAGCACTTTTCACTTTTTCTGAATCAAAAACATCCCCAATATTTTTATCTACTTTTTCTATCGAAGTAGCTACAATAAGCTGATAAGCAGTCTGAAACTGATTATTCTCCTCCGACGCCAGCTGCCATGAAAAACGTGGATCTGCTATATCAATTCCCTTAGGATTAGTGAGGTTTTCGCATTTAAGCTGAGTTACCTTAATTTGGCTATTGGCGGTATAAAAAGTAACCAACAACAAAGACAACAAAATTGATTTTTTCATCATTGTACAAATGATTTTTTAGTTGTAAGATGGAACTAGCACATTAAATATTCACTTTTATACCAGGCTTTATTTGTCGTGCTCGTTTCATTTATTTTGATTTTAAAATTAAGTTTATAGGTTTCATGCCAAACGTTATTTACTACCTATTTCACACTACCTACTTTTTCATTTTGGTTCAATGTTGTGTTAATCTGATAAACTGTAGACCTTATTTCATCCAGTGTTCCTATTATCAAATAATACTCGAATTCCGTTACCGAATGCTTCATAAGTTTTTCTTTTCGCAATGGTGCTATATAAGAGGTAGAAGAACTGTTAGATTCTCCTCCGGCCTTACCGGCCATGCCTGCAATAAAGGAGCTTGCCGAAGGTGAGTAAACACCCATTCCCCAATTGTTATCGTCCACAAAAGCCATCCACTTTTCGGGAGTTGATTTGTACCGCCCCCAAAAGCCACTTGAAAGAAAAACCACTGCCGGTCTATCCATGGCTGCATTGGTAAAAGGCGCAGTGCCAAAATAGGAATAAAGATTATTCAAAGCCGAAATGGGATATACAGCCGGAATTTCCTGATCGTTCATTATACCTTCACCATACAAAGTATCTGTTCGCATGCAGGTGAGTTTATTTATTACTTTGATCACATTCCCTTCCAGGCTAGTCCATTGTTCCATGATGGCCTCAGCAGGCTTATTGTTCATATCCCAAAGCATGGGCGTACATTTCACGTATAAGCTAGAGTCAGTTTTTTTTGAACTGATTATCGCCGCACGATTTCGGGCATAGTCGCCTACTTGAATGGGATTCCAACTCCACGGCGACCAATCTTTTGATTGACCCTCGGATTGACGGTTCAACTTTTTTCCTGCATAGTATGATTGCTGAATATAGCGACCTTCATCGGAGACATTTACAATGTTTCGAGGGTCATTTGCCTTTGAGATGAAACAAATTGCCCCACCCCGCGTGAGATCCTGTTTAAGATGAATCTTACCATTTTTCAGTCCAAATTCCTCCGATTGTAGTAGACTTGCATTTATTTCTGCATCTGTGGATGGTTGTTGTGCCCATACATGAACAGTTATCAGCAAAAAAGCAATGCTTAATCCTATATAATTTTTCATAATTTTTCTGCTGTTTTTTTTGAAGTGCTCAAGCTTGTTTCTCAAATCCGCTAATTTGCCAATAAGAAACATATTTCAATGGTGTACTTACACCTTTTAAGCAAAAAAATCCACTTTAAGTGCTTATTAATAGATTTTTGAAATGTATACAAGCGTAAATAACTGATTCTACTTAGCAATTATAATTAATATAAATAGATAAAGTGTCATGGGCTATAACGTACTATCCTGCACTGTACTAAGCCAATTTAATCCCAGTTTAAGCATTAGAAGAAAAAAGCAAATTTTGAGGCTAAAGCCATTTCAAAATACACATAAACCCCTAGCTAAAGCTAGGGGCTATTATAAAACGTCTTTCTATTTTTCTAATGCGTATTTCTATCTAACTAAATTGTAACACCTTGTCTATCAAGTATTTTTAACCTATTGATTTTGGGCTTTGCTTTTGCTCATGAATGCTTAAGTTAGCAAAACAAATTCTTTAGGCAACGCCATAAATTGAAATTCCATCTAACTAAATTATAACACCTTGATTATCAATTATTTTCAATGCATTTTTTTAGGCTTTGCTTTTTGCTCGTGAATGCTCAAATTAGCAAAACAAATGCTGCAGGCAACGCCATAAATTGCAATTTGGGTTAATCTCTTTCTATTTTTCTAACGAGTAATACCTGATTAACTAAAAGATGACCACGAAGTGGTCAAATATTATAATATAATTATTCAACAAAAAACGACTCCGAAGGAGTCGAATAGCTTATAATTATAATATTTTCAACATGTAAGATAATGTATTATTAGTAAAAGGTAAATGCGACTCCTTCGGAGTCGTATAAAATAATATAAAAAGATCTATATATATTTGACCACTTCGTGGTCATTAATGTATTGTCATTAACCACTTCTAAATCTAGGGATTATTTAAAAAAAGCCAATGTATTTCCCAATGCGTAATTCCATCTAACTAAATTATAACACCTTGATTATCAAGTATTTTTAACCCATTGATTTTGGGCTTTGCTTTTGCTCATGAATGCTTAAGTTTATAAATCAAATGCTGCAGGCAGCGCCATAAATTTAAATTTGGGTTAAAACCATCAACAAATTCTGGATTTATTACTTCTATGCAACTTGTTCTAGAATGCCGTAGGCATGACACCTCGGTAGGAATCTATTAAATGAAGTAATTAAGTGCCGTAGGCACGACACATTGAAGCGATTAACATATGCTGAATTTTATGCTTTAATGCAACCTGTCCTATTTGTGTCGTGCCTACGGCACTTATTTATTTATGTAATAAATTTCTACCGAGCCGGCATTCTAGAACAAGTTGCATAGAAATAATACATTCAATATATGTCGATGGCTTAATACAAGATTACGCACTTGAAACAATAGAAAAGTCGTTTTTTAATAGCCCCTAGTTTTAGCTAGGGGATTATGGAAATTTTTGAAATGGCTTTAGCCACAAAATTTGCTTTTTTAATTCTAGTGCGTAATTTGGTTTAATTTTACTTCTAATATGTAATCCCATCTAACTAAATCATAACACCTTAATTATCAATTATTTCATTCCATTGTTTTTAGGCTTTTCTTTTTGCTCGTGAATGATCAAGTGAGCAAAACAAATGCTGCAGACAACGCCATACATTGAAATTTCGGTTAATTTCGACTTTAAGCTTTGCTGTTCATTTCATTTGACCTTTATTGCACGTTGTTGCATTACAATTCATGGTTAATAAATTTCCGTTGGGATTATAGCTATCCTGCTCCGAAAAATCAGCCATCGGCATAGTTGCAACGGTAGCAAAGTTGGCATAAGCCTGCCATGCATACATACTGGCAATTCGATTAACCCAAGCTGCACATTTAAGCCAATTTGCAGCTATGTCTTGGTTTCAGCGCATTAAATCGGCACTAAATCCAACTAATAAACAATAAACGATTCAATCTCTGGATTCCCAACCGACTCCAAAATCCTCAATCGTATTTTTTTGCAAGAGATTGGCTGATCAAAAACATGAATATATTTATTACCAATACAAGTTCCCTGATCCACTTTTATCCATTTATTTTTAATGAGCGATTCCACAACAAATGATCTTACTCGTTCACCTTGCTCAATTTTTTCCTGTAATACAAATTCTCTAATTGGCTTATTCGTATTTAAAACATAATCATTTTTAGCACCCTTCCATACAACAACAGGATTTGCATATTCACTTTTTATTGCTTCACCCCATTCCTTTAAACGATTAACATCTGCATCGGGGATCAATCCCCTGTTGTCGGGTGTTAAGCCAATAATCAATGTAGAATTATGACCTACTGAATTGCGGTACATCTTCATCAGGTTTTCCAATGGATATACATGATTGTCTTCATTGGGATTCCAAAACCAATCATGACCACCATTGAAACCCCTCAAAGGTGCATCACTCATGGCAGGCATCCAAAATTTGCCATCTTTATCACCATGTTTCAGTAAATAAAAATCGTTGGCAAATACAGCTTCTTTTTTATCGGCATGAGAAAATGGGAATGGAAAGGTAGACCAGGAGGGATAAGGAACAGTACCTGATTCAGAACCTCCCCAGCGAAAATCAGCCCGTTGTGCATTGTGATAAAACAAACAGTTAGGTTGATATTGTTGAACAATTGGTAACACATCAGCCCCGTATTTTGTTGGATCATCTGCGCCTCCATCAAACCATATCATAAATAAATCTCCATAGCGGGTACACAATTCTTTTACCATTCCCTCACACATTTTTTTATAAAACAATTGCCTGTTTTTAACAAACTCACTGTTTCCTTCTATTCTGAAATCATGTACACCAAAAAATGAATTCCAGCGTATGCCCAAATAAAGACCTGGCATAATTCCATATTTTCTGCATGATTGCACAAAATCTCTCACCACATCTCCTTTCCCTTCCTGGAATTTCAATGCCTTCATACAATAAGGATTTACATCACTTTGATAAAGGGCAAACCCGGTTTCGTGTGTAACCGTTAATACAGCAAATTTAGCACCCGCTAATTTTGATGCTAGTATCCATTGATCAGTGTTTAATTGCTGCGGATTAAATGAATTTTGATCAGGTATTGGTTCAATTCTATTCTGTTTCTGATTGTAAGGTTTTCCTTGGAACACAGGCAAATCATATGAAATCAGCACTCCTAATTCTGATTTTGACCAGGATATCTGAGAAGTAGTAGGAAGAGGTATTTGCTGCGAATCTATTTGTGCGAATGTTTCAAAATTCAGCAGCAAAGCCAAAGCAATAAGTCTACTCATCACAACCCATTGAAATTTGACCGATACTCTTGAATCACCCTCATCCAAGGATCAAGGACAAGCGCTTTCGAATCTCCTAATGAAGTTCCGTTACCTGCATCCAATACCCACTGAAATGTTTCCTTGAATTGCGGATATTTCGCTATCTCGGACTTCATCCATCCATTCCAATCTAATGGTGTTCCTTTGGCATCAATGGCCCATTTGGTAACAAGATTGTTCGCCGGTTGAAAATTTCTAATGGTATTGTAAACGCCAGATTTGAAAGCAATAATCTTATCCAATTGCACATTCGCAGCATCTTTTTGTTTTAAGTGAAGGAGACATTTGTACAAGAAAAATTGTTCTAATCTACTATCTATATCTGCATCAAATGGCTTTCCTACGCCTAAGTTCTCCGGCCACTCTCCAGCTTGCTTTATGAATGACACTGCGATTTTATACTTGCCATTTTTCATGGCTTGTAATGCCTGCATCATCTTGGCTTCCCAATACAGACCTCTTCCGTCGGTAGCTCCCTCAAAAGGAATGATATCCATCAAAGAAAGCAGTGAATCACAAGATTTATATTGTTTATTCAGCAATAAGGTCTTTGCCAACAGCATATCCATTATGTAATTGTTTCCAGTATATTCTTTTTTATATTTCCTGCTGATTTTCAATGCTTTTTCAAATTCTTTTTCCTGAATGAAATGCTGCACCAGCAATTTGGGATAACGCCAAGATTGGGCATCGATTTGCATCGCTTTGTTTAAATCGGATTCTTTTTTCTTCATATCTCCTTTGTTCCAAAGTGACCGCAACGCATATACATGCGCTTCATCGGGCTTGTCATTCATTGCTTGCAAAATTGAAAATGCTTCTGACTGCTTATTTTTATCGTGTAACAAAAGAGCAAGATAATATTGTGCTTTCCAATGTCCCGATTTTTGAGCTGCCCATTGCAAAACAGGTAAATGTTCGGTTCTAAAGGGAAATACCATCAAGGTTGGAAATGCATTTGCCTTATTCAACAGCTGCATGGATCCAGCTGCATCTTCTCTTTTTATGTAAGCTAAACTATACAAGGCAAGTGGATGATTGGAAAGTATTTCTAAAAGCTTTTTGGACTCTTCAACAAGTCCAAGTGCAGAGTAGAAGCTAGCCAGTTCGAGGAATGATTCCTCAGGTAGTTCATTTTTAAAAGAACTAGAAGCAATGCCTTGGTCTGAAGCAACTGACGACTCCAATTTGTAGAAAAGATTCAGTGGTTGAGTTGCGCCTAAAGCTTCAAGCTCGATTTTTGATTGAGCAATTCTACCCAACTTTCGTAGGGCAATAATTTTAAGGGCGATAGCAGTAGCATTTGCTTTGTTGTAATCTAGTGCTTTCTCGCTGTAATCGAGTACAGAATGCCAATTTGATTTTTGGGCATAAAGCTTCGCTATTTCCACATAGCTTGAAGACCGAAATTCAACGCCCATAGAGGAAATACTGAATCCATCAAAAGCATCGGCTGTTCTTCCCAAATTTGCTGCACTTAGTCCATAATAATAATTGGCAGCTGCATGATGTGCATCAAAAGAAATGGCTTTTTGTGCATGTTCAAAAGCAGTTGAAAAATCAGCATTTCTAATGCACAGTTCAGCACTCTTTACCAATGCCAACATATTGTATGGATCTTTCAAGAGAGACTCTTTAAGCTTAAGCCCAGCTTCGGTGAAAAGTTTTTGGTCCATCAATTCTTTTGCCTGAATGGCTAAACCTTCCGCACTTTTCCAATCATAAGGCTTTGGGGCATCCAAGGGCCTTGAAAGACTTTTAAAATCAGGATCAGAATTCCATTCCAATTGCTGCTGCAAAAGTGCAATGGATATTTTTCCTGTTGGCTTATCCATTCGCATCGAGTCTGCGTAAGTCTGCAAAGGTTTTGCCACAATTGTACGCTTCACAACAGATTTTTCGTTCACTTTTACTTCCAGTTCATCCGTAAAAAAGGATACGGGTGCACAGTACCATTTTAACCAACCATTTTCCCATTTTATATTGAGGGCAGCAGAAGCATTGGCAACAACCATTCCTTTTGTTTGATTAACAGGATACCAGTATTCAGTCCATTTGTCAGTACCATGTGGCACAAAACCAAGATGCTTAAATGGGGTTAAACTACTGCCTACAGCATTTTGATTGAATAGACGGCCAGATTGAATTTCCGCATATTGCCCATCGGCATCTGTTAGCATCTTTTCCCAGATCATTCCTTGCCTTGACAATCCCCATATCCATATTTTTTTTCCTACTTTTTCATCATAGGGTGCATACTTCACCATTCCAAATTGATCATCATGCCAGTAGGCACCAAAGAAATCTGTATGCTTACCTAAAACATGATAAGACTTGTAAGTGCCGAAATCATTCTCTTCGTAAAAGTTGATATTCTTGCCATTTGATTTATTCACAGGCCAGTCAGCGTGTTCACCTTCATGTCCAATATAATTAGTGCCTGGATAAATAAATTCTAGATTTCCCTTGGTTTTGATGCCTGCATTCATCCAATGATAATAAGGCTGCTCTAATCCCGTAGGGTTAGTCCAAATAGAATTGGTGGTAAAATATGCTTTGTCTTTGGGAAGATTGATTTCAATCTGCCAACGCGTTCGCGTCAACAAATCAAGTACTCCAATAAAACAACTCACGCTACCATTTTCATTTTTACGCGTAATATAATCAACAGGAGTGGCACAATTGGGTGTATGGCCGATAATACCATAATTGGGTTCAAGACCTCCACTTGTCCATGGACCACGCATTGCAACATCTCTAAATTTGATAACTTTATTATCGTATAGAAAAGGATTTCCGGTAGACTTATCTATAGCAGTCCAAATCTTTCCACCAATCTCAGGCAGTATATCTACTTTGATGAAATCATTCTCCAATTCAACAACAGTCCATTCTTTGCTGATGGACGTATTTGTAAAGCCATCAAACCTGAAATAAGGGTAAATTGCCGTTTGGGAGGGAATGGGATCAGGGTCTGAAAAAGGATAAGTGACAAAGGTCTTTTTGTATTCCTTTACAATAGCGGATGATTGTGCAAGTGGCTTCTCAATTGAAAAGATTATTAAACAGAGTATTATAGCAAACTTTATATTCATCTGATAAATTTTTGAAAGAATTAGAAATAATTTTCAGATTGAATTTAATGCTTTTTGATTAAAAAATCTTTTCCTTCATAAACAACTTAATTAATCATTACATTTTTTCATTAGAAAAATGTAATGATTTAAATATATTAAAATAATTAAATAAAAATGAAGTCCATATATAAAGTTAATAAATCAGCCATTATTTGGAAAAATAGGAGCATATACACAACAAGGCCAATAAGCAGGTTTAGTGATTTCCCTAATCTTATTGAATAATTGTAGTCTTTAATAAATTGTCATTAACCTCATCAAAATTTAGGGAATATTTAAAAAAAGCCAATGTATTTCCCAATGCATAATTCCATCTAACTAAATTATAAAAAATTGATTATCAGTAATTTTTATCCATTTTTTAGGATTTGTTTTTTGCTCTTGAATGCTCAAGTTAGCAAAACAAATGCTGCAGACAACCCCATAAATTGAAATTGGGTTAAATTCAGTTGATGAAAACATCAAAAAAAAAGGACTACAGCTTTCACTGTAGTCCTTATAAAAAATCAAACTAGTTATTTTATCACTTGTACACCCTAATGTAATCTACTTCCAGCGTAGCTGTAGTAAATGTAGGGTCTACGTTTCCTCCAAAGTTTCCGCCCATTGCAAAATTAATCAACAAGAAAAAATCTTTGTTGAAAGGTATTGATGCTGAATTGTTTACTGCAAAATATTGGGTGCCATCAACAAAAAACTTAATGGCTGTGGCAGTCCATTCTGCGGTATAGATATGAAAATCTGTAGTAGCTCCAGGAAGCGTTGTTGTTCCTCCATTAGCATTTCCGCCATATCTTCCAGGATAATGTAAGCTTCCAAAGATTTTATTGAGCTCGCTTCCACGATGCTCCACAATATCAATTTCACCGCATGCTGGCCAACTTACCGTTGAAATATCACTTCCCAACATCCAAACTGCCGGCCAAGTTCCTATACCTGCAGGTAATTTTGCCCTTACTTCAATTTTTCCGTAAGTAAATGCATATTTACCCTTTGAAAGCAAACGAGCTGAAGTATAATTACTGCCACTGTAACTTTCTTTAATGGCTTTAATCTTCAACACCCCGTTTTCAACAATTACATTTTCAGTGCGATTGGTATAATATTGCAACTCTGCATTTCCCCAACCGCCAGAACCAGTACCAATATCATATCCCCATTTGGAAGCATCTGGAGCACCGTTAACATTAAATTCATCAGACCAAACCATATTACTTGGAATTCCTGAAGTTACTGTAACAGTTACATCTATTGTTTTTGCTGCCATCAATCCTGAAGAGCCAATAGCAGTTACGGTTACAGAATAAGAAACAGTACCTGATTGGGTATATTTATAAGTCACCGCACCTGTTGGAACAGTTTGTATAACTCCATTTCCAAATTCATACTTAAATGTAACTGCATTGGTTGCCGTTGCCGTAAATGATACGTTTCCAGATCCATCTTGACTTACAACAGACTGAATGACTAGATTAGAAGGTGTAAGATTGGGGACAGTTCCACTTCCGTTGTCTTTTTTGCAACTACCAAAAAGCCCCAAAGACAAAGTTGCAAACGCACTGATTAGGAAAAATTTCATTAGACTATTATTTAACTTTTAATTTCTGATACCACGCATTACCATCAGCACCAATATTTCTAAGCCACATGGTAGTTGCAGTAATGGATAAAATCTCATAGGTGTTGCTACCTGTTGCAAAGTTAATGATACCGTTTCCTGGAACTACAAACTGAATTCTTGTAGAATTTGCAGTTGTAGATTTTGAAGTAGCATCGCTAAAAATCAATTTCTTGCTTCCGGTTGTAACGATATCGTAACAAGCTTCTCCACCGCTTAAACCATAAGATCCAACAGAAGCACCTTGCACAAAAGATTGACCTTTGTTGTTTACATTGATCGATACATTGTTTGAAGCGTCTTTGCTGAATGTGATTTCATCATCATACAAACAACCAACATTGTCTTTTTCTAATGGACCAGCTTGCCACCAAATGGGTTCAAAACCGTCGTTAGGACCAACGCCAAGGTGACCAGCAGCCAATTTGTCTGAAACCCAAATTTTAGAAGATCCACCAGTGATATTTGCTAAAATGGTTGCAGGAATTTCAAAAGCAACAAAAACGGTAATTTTTTTGCTTAATGTAGTAACTACACCACCAGTTCCAATTGCATTTACAATAACGGTAAAGCTATTGGTACCTGGAATTGAATACTTATACTGAATAGTTCCTGAAGGGATAACCTGTGTTTTACCGTCGCCAAAATCTATTTTATAGGTGATGGCTTTTTGTGCAGCTGCAGTAATCGTAACCAAACCCGTTCCGTTTCCGTTAGGGTTGGTTGCATCTGCACCTGCAATAGCTGTAGTTAATGTAAGTGCTGATGGAGATACGATATCGCCAAAAGCGTATTCTGTTTTCTGACAGCTCATGAAACCCAACATTATGGCGGCTATTACTAGCGGAAGGGTTAATATTTTCTTAGTCATATTAATAGGTTTTAAAATTAATTAAGGGTGATATCATCAAAGTAAAAAGTGAAATTGGCTGATCCGTCGCCCATTGTTCCAAGATCAAAAATCATTACAATTTTTTGATAGGTTTTACCAGCAAGTGGAATGGCACTGTAATCAAAAGTCAATACTTCCCAAGCATTGGCAACTGTTGTAACTGCTTCTTTTTCAAAGCTGATACCACCGTCTGTTTGGTTTTCTACTTTCAATAATAGTTTTGCCCCTACTCTTGGAGAATATACTTTAACCTTGAAGGTTTTTTTGGTTGAGAAATCAATCGGATTAGCCAATCCAATCCAGCTACCACCCCAAGGTTGTCCACCTCCTTTGATCATTTTTCCAACTTTTGCAGATGTATTATTTCCACCAGAAAAAGGATTATTCACAACAGATGCATTTCCACCATCAAAATTATTGAATGCATAAGCAAGGGTTGTGGATTCAAAATCAAGAGGTAAGCCCAATCCAGCTGCTGGAGGTGCTACATAATTTTGAGTCAATTTGATTACATCATCCCAATAAAATACCTTTCCATTACCTGCGGTATTGAAATCAAAAAATATAGACGCTTTATTGTATTTACTAGAATAATTGATAACTGCAGTACCAGGTGCCTGATTTACAAAATCAAAGTATAAAGTTTCCCATGCATTGGCAACAGTTGTTTTTGCTTCTGTTTCAACTGATATAGTTGGATTGGTATGGTCTTCGATTTTTAAACGAATCGGCAAACCTGCTGCTGGAGAATATACTCTAACGGTCATCTGTGATGCCGATGGACTTAATGCAATTGGATTGATAAATCCTAAAGCTGTTCCAATTGTGGTTCCTGCCCAAGTTTCTGCACCGTTAGTTTTTGTAGTCTTTTTCACTTTATTTGCAGCATTGGTTGGATCTACTGCATCAATTGTGCTGTTGTTTCCAAAATCTATTACAGAATAATCAACTGTATCATTATCAAATGTAACAGGAAGATTAATTTGTGTTTTTTGTGCAGTTGGAATGGTATTGGTTAAACGAATATCGTCTAAATAAAAGGTGAAATTAGCTGACCCATCTCCCATTGTACCATTATCAAAAATCAATACGATATTCTGGTAAGCATTGGCAGTATTGATGGTTCTGTAATCGAAAACCATATCTTCCCAAGCATTGGCAACAGTTGTAGCTACTTCTTTTTCAAAGCTGATTCCACCGTTGGAAGCATTTTCTACTTTCAACAATACTTTTGCACCTACTCTTGGAGAGTAAACCTTCATCCTAAACACCTTGTTTGCAGAGAAATCGATCGGTGTTGCTAGTGAAATCACACTTCCACCCCAAGGTTGTCCACCAGACTTTACCATTTTGGCAACTTTACCAGAAGTGTTAATAGTTCCTGATTTTGGATTGGCAATAACTGTTGTACCACCACCATCAAAATTGTTGAAATTATAAGTCTGACCCACAGTTTCAAAATCTAATGGTAAAACAACAGGTAGATAAATGGTGATTGTTTTGGTTACTGTTGTTGTTGCAGCACCTCCACTTAACGCAACCACTCTGATAGTATATGTTCCTGGTGTTACATACAAACGACTTACAGTTTCTCCTTCTAAGAATGATACTGGTACTTCATTTGCAACATCTCCGAAATACACTTTAAATACGGTTTCGTACAATGCTTTTGCAGAAACACTATATTTAAATGCATTAGCAGGATCTGCGGTTAAAGTTACTTCCATCGCTTCTGGAGCTTTGAAAGATACGGTTAATGCCTTGGTGGCTTCTGTTGTTTTTCCAGTTACACCTACTCCAACAACACGAACATTGTAAACACCTTCAGCATATTTGTGCTGGGTGCTTCCGCCTGGATTGACTCTTACCGGTGTTGCAGTTGCATCTCCGTAATATACATTGAAATAGGCTAAACCTTCACCTGATGGTGTAATGGTTACTAATCCTGAATTGTCTTGAGTAATGTCGAACATCGCAGAAAGTGCTGCTGGTGCAGGTGCTGTTTCTACAAATGAAACATCTTCATTTTTAATTTTTGAACATCCTGCAAATACTAAGCAGGCGAACAAACTGATATAAAGAAATTTTAAGGCTCTCATCGTTATAATTATTATTTATGGATGTATTAATAACCAGGGTTTTGTGTTAAACCTGAAATATCAATTTCTTGTTGTGGAATAGGAAACAACTCATTTTTATTTGCTTTGAATCCGGTAATTTTTGTTGCAGCTTGCCCAGTTCTTACCAAATCAAAGAAACGATCGCCTTCCATTGCCAATTCCAATCTGCGCTCATCCCAAATTGCCTGCTTTAAAGTGGCTCCTGTAGATGTAATGTTGTGCAAATTGTCTCCAAATGCTCTCTGGCGAACCCTGTTTAAATAGGTTTGTGCTTTTGCATCGTTTGCCGTAGTTGCTCTGTTGTTGGCTTCCGCAGCCATCAACAATACATCTGAAAAACGTATAGCTCTATAATTGTTCAAATAGTTCAATTCTACTTGTCCTGATGTTTCGCCTTTTCTTGGCAAATACTTTTGGTTATACAAACCTGTATTTTTATATGGAGCAACAGTATAAGTAATTCCAAAAGATGGATTTGCTTTGCTATATGCTTCAATATCCAAAACGGTTACGTCTTTTCTTTTGTCGCCTGCTGTAAACGCACTTGCCAAATTTGCAGTTGGCAAATTAATGCTCCATCCCTGGCCATAAGGACTATTTCCAGTTAGGTTACGGATTCCACAAATTTGTACAGCCAAATTACCTTGACCTCTTCCTGGATTTGACCAATCATAAAAAGGACTTGCATTTGAATATTGTACTTCGAAAACTGATTCAACACCGTTTTCTCCATTTTGTAAAAAGATATCGCCAAAATTGGATACCAAGTTAAATGGTCCGCTGATTACATTTTCTAACATTGTAGCGGCAGCATCATATTTACCTTGATACAACAACACTTTACCCAAAAGGGCTTGTGCAGCGTATTTGGTTACACGACCTTTTTGTACATTTGTTGGAGGCAAAACAGCGATAGCAGCAGTCAAATCAGCTTCCATTTGCTTGTATACATCTGCTTTTGGTGCACGGGTAAATGCTTTTGAATCTGATGCAGTCAAACGCTTTGCTGTAAATAAAGGTACATCTCCAAACATTTTAACCAATTCAAAATAATAATAAGCACGAAGGAAATATACTTCACCATACAACGCTTCTTTACCTACAAAATCAAGTTTGGTTTTGTTTTCGTGCAAATAATTGGCACGATTAATACCTTCATAGCAAGATTTCCAAGCTTCTGTTAAATAACTGTTGGTTGTTGTAGTAGTGTAGTCATCAATTTGTTGAAAACCGATTACGTCTGTAGCATTTTCGCCACCTGAAACCGAGTTATCTGAAGCAATATCTCCAATTACATTGTTTGCATAAATCCATTGCAATGGAGAATAAACACCAATTACCATCTTACTATAATCGTCAGCAGTTTTCAGGTAATCGTCTGAAGTTATTTGAAAATCTTCGTGGGGGTTATAGTCCACAAATTTAGAACAAGCCGTACTCAAAAGTACAATTATCAATAAGCTTGTAAATTGTTTTAAAAATTTCATATCTATTTTTTTATGGCTTATTAAAATTTAACGTCAATTCCGAAAGACCAAGTTCTGGCCAAAGGATAAATACCGCGATCTATACCTGTATCAAAAATACCTCCAGAGATTTCAGGATCGAAACCAGAGTAATTTGTAAATGTATAAGCGTTTTTAACCTGTCCATAAACACGGAGTTTAGAGATATTTGCTTTTTTCAAGAATGCAGGGGTAAATGTATAACCCAACTGAATATCTTTGATTTTTACAAAAGAGCCATCTTCTACATAACGGTCAGAAACGCGAGCGTTGTTGTTGTCGTCAGTAAATGTATAACGAGGGCTAGTTGCATCAGTTTTGGTTCCTTCGCCAGTCCATCTGCTTAATACACCTCTGTATTTGTTGGTCATAGCAAGATTTCTTTCATAAGCTCTGTAGATATCGTTTCCTACAGAAGCATAAACGAAGGTATTGAAATCAAATCCTTTGTATTCCAATTGTAAACTCCAACCGGCAGTAAACTTAGGGAAAGGATTTCCGATTTCTGTTCTGTCGTCAGCATCAATTTTTCCATCGCCGTTGATATCTACAAAACGAATATCACCTGGTTTTGCATTTGGTTGAGCAGCACCTTTTGCGATTTCAGCTACATTTTGGAACAAACCATTGGTTTTGAATCCATAAAAATATCCAGGAGCATAACCTTTCTCAAAACGTGTTACCGTTTGGGTTGGGATACCATAATATCCACCAGTAATTAAACCTTGATTGGTTTCAGTTACTTTATTTACAGCTTTAGTAAATGTGATGTTTGTAGATAATCTGAAATTCTTATTGATTTGATCAGTAAATCCAAGGTTCATATCATATCCTGAAGTTTGCGTTGTACCAATATTTGATGTTGGTAAAGCAGCTGTTCCAAGGTACAATGACAAGGTTGGCGTAAACAACAAACCGCTAATGTCTTTTCTGAAATAATCTCCAGAGAAAGAGAATTTATTGTTAAAGAATCGAATGTCGAAACCAGCGTTCAATTGCTTTTGTTGTTCCCATTTCAATTGGTCATTTTTAAATGAAGCGATAGTTGCACCAATTGAGGTAGGATCGTTTCCGAAAGTATATCCTGCATTTTGACCTAAATTATAGCTGTAAATGCTGGTTGAGATTCTTTGGTATTGTGGATTTACGTTTTCGTTACCAGTAATTCCATAACTCGCTCTAAATTTAAGGAAGTCAACGAATTTAGATTTGAAGAAATCTTCGTTTGATGCAATCCATCCCAAAGAACCGGCATAAAAATTGGCAAACTTATTTTTTTCTCCAAATGCATAAGATCCATCACGACGCAAAGAAACCGATGCGAGGTATTTGTTGTCGTAATCATAATCCAATCTGCTAAAATAAGACAAATTGCGACGCTCATACTGGTAAGAACCTACGCTCAATCCAGAGTTTGGAGCTGTTCCAGTTGCAGAAGAGATATCCGCAAATTCCCAAGAGTTGAAAGGAACATCTTGACGTGAACCGTTAATATTGTTACCCGTAATTTTTGCTAAAGACATACCGCCCACTGCATCAATATGGTTGTTTTTACCAATGTTTACAGAATAGTTGGCAAAGTTTTCAAAAGTATAGTTGAAGTAATTTGTTTTTTCTTCATACACACTATTGTTAGAGCCAGGTTTAGCTGAACCATCTGCATTCAATGTTGAATTGATATGAGCGGTACCAAAATAAACCAATGGTGAGAAGTTTTTAGCAGTTACATCTGTATTGGTATAACCAAAACGACTGGTAACTTTAAAATTCTTGAATACATCATACTGCATTTCCAATTTACCATATAATTTATTGGTATTAGAAATATTGTATGTGTTTTCTAATTGGGTTAACGGGTTAACAATTTCAGAA
>CAMBYC010000060.1 GCA_945871875.1 Sphingobacterium thalpophilum | reverse complement strand
TTGAAAAAACAATGAAACAAGCTTATGATTATTTTAACAACAACAAGCAGCTTCCCATTGTGAGCATTAATAAAAAAGGGGAATATGTTTTATATTAATCAAGTTTAATTAACCTGAATTATTTAATAAAATTAAGTGTTGATTTTTTTTATTTTTATAGGGAGATAATATACCACCAATCAATACTATACGTTATATTGTTTGGATATTGACAACTCTTGATTTAAACACTTTATGGTTTCAAAATAATAAAGTAGAGATTGCATTTTAGAGTCATGTTACATTCAATTAAACCCTTTAATTATCAATCAACCAAATTCTAATAATGGTAAACAGAAAAATTCAGACCCTCGATGAGTTCACTATCCAGCAGATGCGTAATTTCCCTAAAGCAACAGGTCAATTGTCAAATCTTTTAAGAGATATTGGGTTGGCTGCTAAAAGAGTAAATGTAGAAGTGAACAAAGCCGGGCTTGTAGATATTTTGGGTGATGCAGGAGAAGTTAATGTTCAGGGTGAAGAGGTGAAAAAGCTAGACATATTTGCAAACAACCAGATGATTGGTGTTTTGCAACATGGTATCAGTTGTGCGGGAATTGGTAGTGAAGAGATGGACGATTTTGTGGTTTTTGATGACCCTATCAGTAATGAAGCTCAATATGTTTGTTTATTTGATCCTTTAGACGGCAGTGGCAATATTGATGTGAATGTAGCAATTGGTACGATATTCAGTATTTTCAGGAGAATTAGTCCTCCAGGTAGTCCAGTTACTGCTGAAGATTTTCTACAACCTGGAAGAAATCAAGTAGCTGCTGGATATGTTGTTTATGGATCTTCTACAATGTTGGTTTATGCAACAAGAAGAGGGGTTAATGGATTTACTTTAGATCCTTCTATTGGAGAGTTTTCTTTAAGTCATCCCAATATGCAATGTCCAGAGTTTGGGAAAATATATTCAGTTAATCATGGAAATTATTTCCAATATGAACCAGCTGTTCAAGAATATATTAAAGCTTGTCAACAAAAAAATGCAAGCAATGGTGGTCCATATACCCAACGATATATTGGAAGTATGGTTGCGGATTTGCATAGAAATCTTGTAAAAGGTGGTATCTTTATGTATCCAAGCATTTTAGATAAACCAAAAGGGAAATTGCGTTTGATGTATGAGTGTAATCCTTTTGCATTTATCCTTGAAGTAGCAGGAGGAAGAGCAACCAATGGTGTACAAAGGATTTTGGATATTGAGCCAACCCATTTGCACCAACGATGCCCATTGTTTGCGGGAAGTAGAGGGATGATGGATGAATTAGAAACCTATTTGAATAAAACAATATAGTTGGATAAAGTAATAATTAAGATTGATTCGCTTGTAAAGCAATATGGTAAACTAGAAGCCGTAAAAGGAATAAGTTTTGAAGTGTATGAAGGTGAAATATTTGGTTTATTGGGGCCTAATGGTGCCGGTAAATCAACTACACTAGAAATTATTGAAACCCTTAGGCCAAAAACCAGTGGAACAATTATCGTTGATGGATATAATTTGGATGAAAATCCAACTGTTATCAAACAAATGATTGGTGTTCAATTACAATCTTCTGGATTTTATCCGGGATTAAATTTAATAGAAATTATTCAACTTTTTAACGGATTATACAATAGAAAAGCTAATCCGTTAACATTGCTTAAATTGGTAGATTTAGAAGATAAGGCAAAAAGTAAATATAAGGAGCTCAGTGGTGGACAACAGCAGCGGTTTTCTTTGGCTGTTACATTGATTAACGACCCCAAAATTATTTTTCTTGACGAGCCTTCTACCGGATTAGATCCTCAAGCAAGAAGAAATTTGTGGGATTTGATAAAAAAGATTCAAGCAGGAGGCACAACGGTAATCATTACTACGCATTATATGGAAGAAGCGGAGTATTTGTGCAATAGAGTAGCAATTATTGATGAAGGGGAAATTATTGCTGTAGATACACCAGATAAACTCATAGATCAACTTATTGCTTCTGGATTTGAGCGTAAAAAAGAAATTAAAAGTGCCAATTTGGAAGATGTTTTTATTCAATTAACGGGAAAGGAATTAAAAAGTTAATCTGTTTCTCCCAACCGTTTGAAATTGTATATTTGTAACGAATTTTAAAAAAATCAGATGAAAAATATTCTATTACTAGTAATGGCAGCAGGAACTTTAACTGTTACTGCACAAACAAAAAAAGTTGTACCAACTACAAAGTCTCCTTCAAAAGCAGTTAAATCTTCAGTTGCAATTAAGTCAACAACAAAGTTGAAATCAGCTCAAGATAGTTTAAGTTATGCTTTGGGTGTATTAGACGGAACTTTTTTCAAATCACAAGGTTTGAAGAATATTAATCCAGATATTTTAGGAAAAGCTTGTTTAGATGCGGTTAGTGGTAAACCAACATTGGTTACACCAGAACAAGCCAATGAAATTGTTAGAAAAGAAATTCAAAAGTTATCAAGAGTACTTATCAAACCAAATTTAGACGCTGGTTCTAAGTTTCTTGAAGAAAATAAGAAAAAGCCAAATGTAAAAGTTACTGCTAGTGGCTTACAATACGAAGTAATCACACAAGGAACAGGTGCAAAACCAGCAGATACCAGTAAAGTTAAAGTACATTACGAAGGATTTTTATTAAGTGGTTTTAAGTTTGATAGTTCTCGTGATCGTGGAGAGCCTATATCTTTTGGTTTGAATCAAGTAATCAAAGGTTGGACAGAAGGTGTTCAATTGATGCAAGTTGGTTCTAGATATAAGTTGTATATACCTTATAATTTAGCTTATGGCGAGCAAGGTGCTGGCCAATCAATACCAGGCGGTTCTACACTTATTTTTGATGTAGAGTTATTGGGTATCGAATAATAATCTAGCTGGTCTTTTAATATATTTAATTTTTAGAATTTATGGATCCAAGATATCCCATAGGAAGATATCAAGCCCAGCCTTATTCTGTAGCCCAGAAAGAAGCTTGGTTGAATGATTTATTGTTTCTTCCCCAAAAATTAGAAATGTCTATCCTAAATCTTAATGATACACATTTTGATATGCCGTATCGTGAAGGTGGTTGGCAAATTAAGCAAGTGGTTCATCATGTGGCAGATAGTCACATGATGGCTTATACCCGTTTTAAATTGGCTTTAACAGAAGAAAATCCTCGAATCTCTCCTTATAAAGAAGCTTTATGGGCTGAATTATCAGATTCTTCATTGGCTGTTAATATATCTATTACACTATTACATTGTTTGCACAATCGCTGGTATAGTATTTTGAAAAACATGAGTGATGAAGATTGGCAACGCACATTATATCATCCACAACACGATAAAAATATAAGTTTGTGGGATATGTTGGCAATTTATGCATGGCACGGAAATCACCATGTTGCCCACATTACTGAATTTAGAAAGATAAACGAGCTTTAAAAGCTTCACAACAAATTGTAAGCAACTATGGAATGGAAAATTCTTAGATCTAACTATTTGTTTAAAGACCAATGGTTAACCGTTAGAGCAGATACTTGTGAGCAACCTAATGGTAAAATTGTAGATCCATATTATGTGTATGAATTTTCCGATTGGGTAACTGCACTTGCCATTACAAAAGAAGGGCTTGTTGTTATGGAAAAACAATACCGCCATGCACTTAACATAACAGCAATGGAAATTCCGGGTGGTTGTGTTGACAATACAGATCCAAATCTTGAGTTTGCAATCGCTAGGGAACTAAGAGAAGAAACTGGGTATGAATTTGAAAGTTATGAATATCTAGGCAAAATATCAGCCAATCCATCAACCAATAACAATTGGATGTATATGTACCTCGCAACTGGTGGAGTTAAAGTTGGCAATCAACAATTAGACCACAACGAGGATATCGAAGTGGTACTTTGTACAATTGATGAACTAAAACAAATGATTAGAGACAATAAGATTTGTCAAGCAATGCATCTTTCAGCAATATTTTATGCGTTAGATAAACTTGGACAATTGAGTTATTGATTGTCTTTCATTTTATCTTGTAGCAATTTTACTTCTCCAGCCAAAAATACGCTTCCACAAATAAGAATTAAATCGTCTGGATTAGCATTGTTCAGTGCTTCGTTTAATGCAATGTTAACATTAGCGAAACATTTTCCAAAATGTTGGTATTTAGAAGCAATTTCAGCCAAGTCTGTTTCTGGCATTGCTCTAGGGATATCTGCACGTGTAAAATAAAATTGAGCATTTTCTGGAAGAAGTGCCATTACTCGATCCACATCTTTGTCTTTTACCATTCCAATAATCAAATGCAATTGTTTGAAACGAGTTACAGCAAGCTGTTGTAGAATTTGTTTGAAACCATCTTCATTGTGTCCAACATCAACAATTACGCGTGGATTGCTTTGCAATAGTTCCCATCTTCCATGAAATCTTGTAATTTTTCTTACTTGATTTACTGCAATAGAAACATGTTCATCAGTAATATCCCATCCTTTTGATTGCAATTGGTTAACAGCTTCTAATACTGTTATTAGATTTTTTTGTTGATACAATCCAGTCAATTCTAAATTATAAACTTTTGTAGTTGGATTGTTGTATGATTCAATTTCAACTTGAAGATGGTTTTCAATAAAATCGTAATTTTTTATTTTATGAAAATTGTCTGCAAAAAACAAACTAGTATTAACCATTTTAGCTTCTTCTTCAAATACATTTACAATTTCTTTTTGGGTTTCACCAATTACAACAGGAATGTTTGACTTAATAATACCCGCTTTTTCCCAAGCAATTTCAGGTAATGTGTTTCCAAGTAGGTTCATGTGGTCCCATCCAATATTGGTAATAACTGAAAGTTCTGGTGAAATGATATTTGTGCTGTCTGTTCTACCACCAAGGCCAACTTCAATAACTGCGATATCAACTTTTTGGTTTGCAAAATAGTCAAAAGCCATGGCAACAGTGATTTCAAAAAAAGAAGGTTCTATTTCATCAAACCAAGGAGCAGTTTTTGTGGTAAATGCTGAAACAAAATCCTTATTGATTTTTTCACCATTAACACGCATTCTTTCTCTAAAGTCGAATAAATGTGGGGAAGTGTATAAACCAGTTTTATAACCAGCTGTTTGTAGAATTGCCGCCAAAGTATGGCTTGCTGAACCTTTTCCGTTTGTGCCGGCAATATGAATGGTTTTGAATTGATGATGAGGATTCCCTAATCTTTCACAAAGTGCAAGGGTGTTGTCAATGTTTTTTTTAATAGCTGCTGCCCCAACTCTATTGAACATGGGTAATTTAGAAAACAAGAGTTCTATTGATTCTGTATAATTCAACATGATAAAATCTAGCCTTAGATGGTTGTAAAAATGACTTTAATGTTTAAAATTGGTTTTTCAGAAATTATTGTACTTTAAAGTTGAAAACAAGTGTTCCTATTGATGTTTCTCCAGATTCGGAAGGTGTAAATTTGATAAGTAATGCCTTTCTCATGGCTATTTCTCTCATTCCCGCGTTTGATGTAGTAGATCCCTTAGGTTGAAAACTCGCGGATGTTACTACACCATTTTCATTAACTTTTACATCCACTGCTATTTTTGCATTTTCATTAAAATCATCTTCAAAAGATGGAACTTTAGTGATTTTTCTACCTTGCAAACCCTTTGAAACAGCTACACCACTTTTCCCAGTTCCACCTTCTCCTGTATAGTTGTCGGAATTAGGGTTGCCATTAATTTTACCTTGATCACCTTTTTTACCTGTGATGCCTTGATTGTTTTTGTTGTTGTAATCGTCAGATTGATTGCCACCTGTTGAAGTAGTTGTACCTCCATTGTATATTGCTACAGGTTTTCGAACTACAGGTTTTGGGTCTGCAACAACATCAGTTTTTGGATTTGGTTTAACTACAGGTTTAATGGGGTCAGTTTTTGTTTCTTTAGGTTTATTTATAGGTTTTTTAACCTCAGGTAAGGTTACATTTGGCGCTTCTTTATCGTTGTCGTTGGTTTCTTTTTCGGTTTCAGTTGTTTGAACAGTTGCAACTGGGGTAGGAGGTTGAATCTTAGCTACATCTAATGCGGGGTCTCCAGGTGCCAAAGGTTGTTCATCTCCCATGCCGTCATCACTATTGCCTAAATTAACTTCTATGCCTTCTTCTACAATCGGGTTTTCAGGAATTGTAGATTTCCAACTAACCATAAAAAACAGCATCAACAATAAACCGCATAAAATAACGGTTATTGTTCCAGCTTTAATATTTTTTGACGATTCTTCGTTTTGCATTTTGGTTTAATGTTTAAACTTAGGTTCTATAATTAAATATGTTTGTTAATCTTTAAATTCATCAACTTGTAAAATGTGCAAAATCTGATGTGAATTTACCATTAATCCTTTCTATTGGTGGATTAAAATATCCAAATTTTAATAATGGAAATTCTTCTTGAACCAATTCCATCATTTGTTTTATGCCAATTGAATCTCCAGTATCAATCACCCCAATTTTTCCTAAATACCAATCTGGATCAATATTAAAATTTCTCCATTGAATCATATTGAGTTCTGTTTCTCGAATCAATTTCCTCAACGCTTCATATTCTACCAATGCATCTGTCATTCCAGGAAATACAAAATAATTAATACTCGTCCAGCCATTGTATCTGCGGACAACTTTTAAACTTTCAACAATATCTTCAAATTGATAATTGTTGGGTTTATAGTAGGCTTCGTAAATAGATTTTTGTGCAGAGTTGGTGCTAACGCGGATAGAATTCAATCCTGCTTTACACAAAGCCTCAACAGCATCAGGTTTAGATCCGTTAGTATTGATGTTGATGCTACCTTTTGAAGTATGTTTGCGTATTTCAGTGATAGCAGATTTAATTGTTTCCCACATCAAAAGAGGTTCACCTTCACAACCTTGTCCAAAGCTTATAATTGGATAAGGAGCTGTTTCAAGATGAGGTACAGTAAATTCTACTATTTCTTCTGCACTGGGTTTGAATGTCAATCTATCTTGTGTAGATGGAATGGTTTCATCTTCTGGTTGAAAAGAAATGCAGCCAATACAATTTGCATTACAAGCAGGAGAAGTAGGCACAGGGCATTCCCATCTTCCCATAAAATAATTTCTTGCAGCAGGACAGTTATAAGTTACGCAGCATTTTTCCGCCAAATGTTTAACAAGTCTATTGTGGGGATAAGCGTTAGTTAGATTATCTAATCCAATATTGATTTCATTTGTATCATAACCACTGCATTCTTGTCTGATGTCTTGTTCAATTCTTATTGCAGGAACATAGAATTCGTTATTTCTCCAGCCAACAGCAGTGTAACAAAAAAGGGGTAATGTTTCTGCATCAGGGGTAGATTCAAAAGCAGCCATAAAAAAACCGGTATGAGCAGGAGGTATAAAAGCAGCAACAGCCCAGCCTTTTTCACAAAGCCGCATTTCACCAGTTTTTACATCAATACCAATGCCTCTTCTATCTGGAAGTTCATATAGAGATCCACCATCTGGCAATAAAATCCAATCTTCGTTAGGAACAGGAACTGCATCCCAACCCGTTCTACCAACAACATAAAGAGATTCGTCTTCAAAAATATTTCCTTTCCCGTCTGAATACAACAAATACATAATGCAAATATAAGGTGATATATTGGCTGTTTGTTCTTAATACCAACAACACTGGCGGAGGTATGCACTTAAAGTTGTGTTATAATTCTAACTTATGCATTTCTGAGTAAACAAAGTTGACAAAATGCATTGAATTCCTCTTCAGTTACTTCCTCCTCATCTTCATCATCCAATTCGTCTGTTTCAAATTGTAATACTTTGTTCGACATAAAATCCAATGTTAAGATGCCATCTTTTAAAACCACATTGTTTAAAGATTCCCATTGAATTATTTTCGGAAAAAAACGGTTAAAATAAATTTCATCTCTATTGAATCCAATCTCTTCTTTTTTAAATGCATATTTTTCTAGAATCGCCATCAATACAAAGAAAATAAACAACCATTTTATGTTGGGAATAAATAAAAGTGTAATAGCTGCGATAATAAAAACAGGCGTCATGTTCAATTTGTTTCCTTTTCTAAATTGTAAAATGTTATTAGCAAACAAACCAACTGTTGCAATACTGATTAAAATATAAATAATGAGGAAGGTTGATATTTGAATTAAAGTATGAATCAACACCATTAAAAACAATAAGCAAGAAATTAAACCTAATAGTTCTATCGTTTTTCTATTCTTTTGCCTGATAACAACAATGTATGAATAGATTTTATCTTTGTCCATTTTTGGCTATTTGAAAATAGGAGTTATAAATTGGTTGATGCGGAGAGAAAATTGCACAGTTTAAATAAAATTCGAGATGCAATATTTTCATCAAAGCCATTGTTGCTTATACCCGTTTCAGACAAATCGAAACCAATTAGTTTGCGACCGCTTTCTTGAATTTTTTTGAAAAGATAAAACAATTGATCTGTATCCAATCCGCCAGCAACTGGTGAGTCTGTATGAGGACAAAGTGATGGTATTAATCCATCAATATCAAAACTGATGTAAATATTTTGAGGCAATTGGGAGATGATTTCATCAGCAATTGATTTCCATGTTTTGCCTTCAAAAAGTTGTTCTTTAATTTCTTGATCTGCAAAAACTTGAATTCTATTTGAGTTTTGGGTAACGTAATTCCATTCATTTTCACAATAATCTCTAACACCCAATTGAATCAACTTTGAAACTGCAGGTATAGATTCCAACACATTATACATAATGGATGCGTGGGAATATACAAATCCTTGGTAAGATACCCGAAGGTCGCAATGTGCATCAATTTGAAGAATTCCAAAATCTGGATTGGTTTCAGCCAAAGCTTTAATAAAACCAAGGGCCGTGCTATGGTCGCCACCAATTAATCCAACTGTTTTATTTGCTTTAAGTAAATCTTTGGTTTTAGTATATACCCAATCGTTCATAAAAGCACAACCTTCATTCACTTCTTTCAAGGTTTTGCACATAAATTTATTTCCCTCTAATACTTCACCCTGGGAAATAAAACTGATATACAATTCTGCTTCTTTTCTTAGATAATCGTTTTTAATAAGTAATTTCTTATCGGTTTTCTCCATGAAAAAACCGTTTTCCCAAAAAGGTTGTGCACCTTTTTCGAAAATATCTATCTGTAAACTCGCATTAAGAATATGATCTGGGGCTCTAGATGTGCCTGCAATATTGCTAACGGTAACTTCCCAAGGAACGGGCAAAAGTACCAAACTTGCTGTTTCTTGCGTAAAAGGAAGTCCAAATATTCCATTGTTCGGATTGCTTGCGGCATTGGGGTCGAATGTAGAATTGGGTGTCATATTGTATAAAAAAATGCAAGTTAATTAAATCAACTATTGTTTTTAATTAATGGAATAAAATAGTTTACATATCAACAACTTTAAAGCTATTTAATTGTTTTTAGTATAATTTTACACAAGATTGTACTTAAATTATGAAGAAATTACAAATTGCAATGCTTATTGTTATTGCAGGTGCTATTGCAGGATTACTTACGCTAACAAAAGATATTACTACTTACGATTCAATAGCGTCTGCTAGAAAAAAAGAAGGTAAATATGTGCATTTGATTGCAAAGTTGGATAAGAAAATTCCAATTGTATACGATCCCGTTAAAGATCCTAATTATCTTAGTTTTCAAGCTGTTGATTCTTTGGGAGCAACAACCAAAGTTATTTACCACAATGCAAAACCTGCAGAATTAGAAAACAGTGATAGAGTGGTTTTAAAAGGACAAATGTCTGGTGAAGTATTTGAGTGCAAAGAAATTTTGCTTAAATGCCCATCAAAATATAAGGATGATCCTACTCAGCAGCTGAAAAATCTGCCAAATGCTTACAATACAACAAAATAATACTGATTTAATTTTCTTAAAATAGCTCATGCAATACGAAGGCGAACACTTATTAATTGGTCAAATTGGACATTTTCTCGTTTTACTTTCTCTGGTTTCAGCAATATTAGCTACAATAAGTTTTTACATTTCATCACAGCAGAAGGATGTGGCTTTATCCAACCAATGGTTAAAAATTGGAAGGATATCTTTTTGGACGCAAGCATTAACTGTTATCGGCGTATTTATCACACTCTATTTGGTAATTTATTTCCATTATTTTGAATACAAATATGCACACCAACACTCAAAAAGAAGTTTAGATATACAATATTTAATGAGCTGTTTTTGGGAAGGTCAAGAAGGCAGTTTTATGTTGTGGACGTTTTGGCAAGGGATGTTGGGTTTGGTGTTGATGAGAACTTCAAAGCAATGGGAGGCTCCAGTAATGAGCGTGATTAGTTTAGCTCAAGTGTTTTTGTGTAGTTTTTTGATAGGGATTTATTTCTTTGATGTAAGAATTGGAACCAGTCCGTTTGTATTAATGCGCAATGAGTTTCCAGATGCTCCAATTTTTAAGGATCCATCTTATTTGTTGAAATACCTTACAGATGGCAATGGGTTGAACATATTGTTGCAAAATTATTGGATGGTAATACATCCTCCGATATTGTTTTTAGGCTTTGCTTCATCGATAGTTCCTTTTGCGTATGCGGTTGCGGGTTTGTTGAAGAAAGATTTTGGAGGATGGGTGAAGCCAGCGTTACCATGGACATTGTTTTGTGGCGGGGTGTTGGGTTTGGGTATTATGATGGGTGCCGCATGGGCTTATGAATCTCTTACTTTTGGTGGTTATTGGGCTTGGGATCCAGTTGAAAATGCTTCAATGGTGCCATGGCTTTTAATTGTTGCCGGTTTACATACTATGTTGGTGTACAAAAGCACCGGGTATTCTCTAAAATCAAGTTTTTTCTTTATACCACTTGGTTATTTATTGGTTTTGTATTCAACATTTCTTACTAGAACAGGAATTTTAGGAGATACATCTGTTCACTCTTTTACAGGAGAAGGCAATTCTCTCTTCTGGCATTTGTTGGCTATGATACTAACTTTTGGAATTATCACTATCGTATTATACTTTATAAATAAGAAAAATATTCCAGAAATAAAAAGGGAAGAAAGCATGAACTCGCGTGAATTTTGGATGTTCGTGGGGTCGTTGTTGTTTTTTGTGTCCGCTTGTTACATTATAGCACTTACATCACTTCCTTTTATCAATAAAATTTTTGATACGAAATGGGCTATAGGGGAAGACGTTGAGTTTGTTTACAACAGAGTAATGATTCTTGTGGTTATTGTTATTGCCATTTTGTCTGCAATTACACAATACTATAAATACAAAGACACTACAAAAAAATATATTTGGTCTAATTTATTGGTTCCAACTATTGTAACCGTTGTAGTAGCTGGAGCAATTAGTTTTTTTGGAAATATTGATTTTGACAAATACGGTATAGGATTTTTAGTTGCCATACATGTTGCTCTTTGGGCTTCTTTGTATTCAGTTATATCCAATGGATTTTATATTTGGAAAGTAATGAAAGGCAACTTGAAGGCAGCCGGAGCTTCAATTGCACACGTAGGTTTCGGATTAATGTTGGTTGGAATTTTGATATCATCTGCAAAAAAAGAACTTGTTTCTATCAATAGAACAGGAATTGCAATACCAGGGTTGAAAGATGTTAAAGGGAAAGAAGAAAATCCAATGGAAAATGTTACCCTAATCCAGGGAATTCCTACAGAAATGGGAAGATATACTGTTACTTATGAATCAGATTCTGCAGTAAAGAAAAACGATAGGGTGTTTTTTAAAATAAGGTTCGAATCTAGAGATTCAACCAAAAGCAATAAGGAAGCTTTCTATGTGTACCCAAATGCATTTTTGGTTAAGGGAGAAAAAGGGATGAATCTTTCTTCAAATCCTGGTGCACAACATTACCTTACACACGATATTTTTGTTTACATCACATCTTGGTTAAATCCAGATAATATAAAAGATACGGCAAGCTTTCAACGCTATTGGGTTAATAAGGGCGATACGGTGTTTTATTCTAAAGGATTTATTGTTGTAAACGATATACTCACTGCAAATAAAAACGACAATAAAGATTTGCCAGTTGTAGACAGTGCTTGGGTTTCAGACCTTAGTATTACTTCAAATGATGGTCGCCGTTATACCGCTCAACCTGCATACTTTGTTACAAATAATCAGCCTTCAGTTAAAGTAGATACCGTTTATACCCAGAATCTATTGCTTACCATCGGCAATGGAAAAGACGATAAAATTGAGTTGGGTGTAAAAGAATCTGATGCAGTAATGCGATACATTACATTAAAAGCATACTTATTTCCGTATATTAATGTGCTTTGGATAGGTACAATTTTAATGGTTATAGGATTTGGGATAAGTATTTTTAAGCGGGCAAAACATTGAAATGAATAATCTAACCATCAGTTGGATTGTTTAAAATTCTTTGTAATGATTATTTTATGATTTATGCCAATTTATTAATATTATTTTTGTTATGTGATTAAGACACTTTCCAAATTTGTAAATGCTTTATTTTGTTTGGTACTATCATTTTTAATGAAAGATGTCCAAGCACAATCTCGCTATAGTGTCAACGATACAATTTTGGTTCCAATAATTGTTTACAATGGTGATACATTGATTTACAGGGAGTTTGATGCTGTTTATGTTTCTAGAAAAATGTCTGCCAAACAAAGAGAAGCACAAAGAAAATGGACTAGATTAAGAAATGCGGTATATGTAACCTATCCTTATGCCATTCATGCCAGTGCTGTAATCAATGAAATCAATAGCAATTTGCCTAAAATGGCAAATGAAAAAGACCGAAAAAATTATATAAAAAGTAAAGAAGCCGCTTTAAAGAAGCAGTTTGCCGATCCCATAACATCATTGTCTGTTTATCAAGGTAAAGTATTGATGAAACTCATCAATAGACAAACAAAAAACAATTGTTATGAATTGATAAAAGAATATAAAGGAGGGCTTTCTGCCAAATTTTGGCAAACATTGGCTTGGATTTTTAGTAGCAGTTTAAAACAAGAATACGATCCCAAAGGCGAAGATGCAGAAATAGAAGAGATTGTAAAAGAAGTAGCTAGAATGTATGGTCATCCATATTAATGTAAATTAAATTTTAAAATATTAGTATTGGTTAAAATAGTTTCATCCTTTAATAGCCTTAATAACTATGTTAAGTTGTAATATTGTACAATGAAATTGGATATATTAGCATTTGGCGTTCACCCTGATGATGTAGAATTAGGATGTTCAGGTGTGTTGATCAATGAAATCAATAAAGGGAAAAAAGCAGGTATAATAGATTTGACTCAAGGTGAGTTGGGTACAAGAGGTACCAGCGAAACCCGATTTGCAGAAGCAGCAGCAGCTGCAAAAATTATGGGTGTTCATGTGCGAGACAACATGAAAATGAGAGATGGATTCTTTCGGAACGACGAAGAACATCAATTAAAAATTATTCAACAATTGCGGAAATACAAACCCGAGGTTGTTTTCGCTAATATTTTAGACGATAGACACCCCGATCATGGAAGGGCAGGGCATTTGGTTTCAGATGCATGTTTTTTATCTGGATTGATGAAAATACAAACTACAGATGAGCAAGGGAATCCACAAGAAAAGTGGCGACCAAAATACGTGTTGCATTATTTGCAAGATTGGTATCACCAACCCCATATTTTTTTTGATATAAGTGCTGTGTTTGATCAGCGTATGGATGCTGTAAAAGCTTATTTAACGCAATTCAATACTACAGATCCCAACGATAAAGAACCCAAAACTTACATTTCTTCGCCAGACTTTCTGGATGCCGTTATTGCAAGAGCCCGATTGTTTGGAAAGCGTATTGGAGTGAAATACGCAGAAGGGTTTATTACTGAAAAGGCTTTAGGTATAAGAAGTTTGGATGATTTGATCCAAAATGAAACTTAATCAAAAATTTCTTTTGGTTTTGTTTTTACATAATTTTGTAGGTTAAAAATATATACATCGTTAATGGTTAATATAGGAATAATTCAAATGAGTTGTGTTGCAGGTAAGCAAGACAATATCAACAAAGCCGTAAATAAAATAAGGGAAGCTGCACAACAAGGTGCACAAATCATCTGTTTACAAGAGCTTTTTGCCTCATTGTATTTTTGTGATACTGAAGATTATGATCATTTCAGTTTGGCTGAAGCTATACCAGGTGCCACTACAGATTTATTGAGCAATTTGGCGGCAGAATTGGGAGTGGTAATTATTGCGTCCTTATTTGAGAAGCGTGCTCAAGGGTTGTATCACAATACAACAGCAGTTATAGATGCAGATGGTTCTTATCTTGGGAAGTATAGAAAAATGCATATTCCTGATGATCCGTCCTTTTACGAAAAGTTTTATTTTACTCCTGGTGATTTGGGTTACAAAGTATTCAAAACAAAATTTGCCACATTTGGTGTGTTGATATGTTGGGATCAATGGTATCCTGAAGCAGCAAGAATTACGGCTTTAATGGGTGCTGAAATTTTATTTTATCCAACTGCTATAGGTTGGGCTTCTTCGCAAGATGAAGCTACAAACAACGAGCAATACAACGCTTGGCAAACGATTCAACGTAGCCACGCCATTGCAAACGGTGTGCATGTGGTTAGTGTTAACAGGGTAGGAGATGAGCAAAACGGAAATATGCATTTCTGGGGAGGATCATTTGTTTCTAATCCACTAGGATCTGTTCTTTATCAAGCATCTCACCATGAGGAAGAAATAAAAATAATTGAAATTGATACTACTTTAACCGATAAATACAGAACCCATTGGCCATTTCTTCGTGATAGAAGAATTGATAGCTATGAGCCAATCAACAAAAGATTTATTGATTAATATTTGTATTGTGTTGTACTTTTTAATTTCATTATAAGATGGTTACCCCTTCATCCCTTGGATATTATTTTCCTGCTGAATTTGCTCTTCATACTGCAACTTGGTTAAGTTGGCCGCACAAAGAAGCTTCTTGGCCTGGGAAGATTGCCTCTATATTTCCAGCTTATTCAAAATTCATAGCCTATCTTTCTAAATCTGAAAAGGTTTGCATAAATGTAGCAGATGAACAAATGAAGCAGTTTGCATTAAATCATATTGTTGCTGCAGGTGCTAATCTTAGTGCAATTGAATTTTATTTTCATTCTACCAACGATGCTTGGTGTAGAGACCATGGTCCAGCTTTTTTGATTAATCCCTCAGCTGAAATAAAAAAAGTTATTGTGGATTGGGATTACAATGCTTGGGGTGGAAAATATCCTCCGTATGATTTAGACGATGTTATTCCAACTAAGATTGGTCAAAAACTTGGAATTCCAGTTTATAATCCTGGAATTATCATGGAAGGTGGTTCTGTTGATTTTAATGGCAATGGTACTTTGCTTACTTCACGCCAATGTTTGCTTAATCCAAACCGAAATCCCAATTTAAGTCAATCTCAAATTGAAGGATTTTTACATGATTTTTATGGTGTAAATCAAGTGCTTTGGGTTGAAGAAGGTATTGTGGGTGATGATACCGATGGACATATCGATGATACTGTGAGATTTGTTAATGAGGTTACTGTGTTAACTGTTGTTGAAGAAAACAAATCAGACGATAATTATACTTTATTACAAAACAACCTATCGGAATTAAAAAAGATGAGGTTGATTAACGGTAAGCAATTGAATATCATTGAACTTCCAATGCCAGAACCTGTGATCTGGGAAGATCAACGATTGCCGGCATCTTATGCAAATTTTTATATTGCCAATAAGTATGTAATTGTACCCACATTTAGATCAGCGAAAGACGATAAAGCACTTGAAATCATTCAACAATGTTTTAAAGATAGATCTGTAGTTGGAATAGATTCAACAGATTTGATTTGGGGATTGGGAAGTTTTCATTGTTTAAGCCAGCAAGAACCGGCAGTTTAACTCCCGTGTTTTTTATCGTTGATTGTATTTTCTACGGTCCATTCTATTGAATGTTTGAATGGATGTTGCCTTACAGCACAATCTTGTTTATGACAAATTCGACAAGAAAATTCCAAGCAACCATCAGAATGCACAAACAATTCCATTGATTCGCCAAATTCATCTTTTACAAATTGGGAGAGTTGATCTATTTCGGCATTAGATTCATGCACATTTAAATACCATGGAAGGGTAAGATGTGCATCAAGATGTAAAACAGAGCCAAATTTGATGATTCTAATGTTATGTAGATCTATCCAATTGTCTTTTCTGTTTTTGTTTAAAACATCAACCATTTTGCTGAGCAATTCAGTATCAGCCTTATCCATAATGCCTTCCAAAGAAGATCTAATAATGGTATAGCCGGTATAGATTATATAAAAAGCAAATCCAATGGCAACAAAATTATCGAGTTGATTAAAATGTGTAAAGTAAATGAGAATCAAACCAACAATAATTCCCAAGGTAGAATAGGTATCAGATTGAAGATGTTTTCCACTGGCTACAAGAGCAAGTGAGTTGTTTTTCTTGCCATTTTTTATACAAATCCAGCCAATTATAAAGTTTAAGATTGCAGAGAAACCAATTAGTAGAATCCCTAGATCCAATTGATGCAATTCTTTTGGATGCAATAATCCTGATATGGATTCAAAAATGATAATTCCACCTGCAATCGCAATCATAGTGCCTTCAAAAGCTGCGGAAATAAATTCGGCTTTACCATGACCGTAAGGATGGTCTAAGTCGCGGGGTTTTGCAGCAACATAAAGACTATATAAACTGATAAATCCGGCTACAACATTAACCACACTTTCCAATGCATCAGTTAAAATGGCTACAGAATGCGTTAACCACCATGCAAAGATTTTAACTATGAAGAGCAAAACAGCTACAATAGTAACTAGTTTTTGCAATCTTAAATTAGATTGACCGGTGTTCATGGTTTTTAAATTTCGTGCAATGTAATCAAAGGCATAATAAAATTTGACGATTCAATAGATTTTAAAACAAATAAAAGCGAACACTTGTTAGTTTAAACAAATGCTTTTATTAAATTTACCAAACAAACTGTAAACCCCAATTAAAATTAAAAACTATGGATTTTCAATTGACAGAAGAGCAAAAGATGATTCAGCAGGCGGCTCGCGATTTTGCGCAAAAGCAATGTTTGCCTGGCGTTATTGAAAGAGATGAATTTCAAAAATTTCCGAAAGATCAGATAAGGGAATTGGCTGATTTAGGCTTTTTAGGAATGATGGTTGCTCCAGAATTAGGCGGAAGCGGATTAGATACAATTAGTTATGTGCTTGCGATAGAGGAAATTAGTAAAATTGATGCAAGTACAAGCGTTTGCATGAGTGTAAACAATAGTTTGGTTTGTTGGGGTTTAGAAAAATTTGGATCTGCACATCAAAAAGAGAAGTATTTATCGCCATTGGCAATTGGAAAAAAAGAGGGAGAATTGTATATCGGTGCTTTTTTATTAAGTGAACCAGAGGCAGGAAGTGATGCGACTTCACAACGCACTGTTGCGGAAGATAAAGGCGATTATTTCTTACTAAACGGTATTAAAAACTGGATAACCAACGGTAATTCAGCAGAAGTTTACCTCGTTATGGCGCAAACAGACGCATCAAAAGGGAGTAAGGGCATCACTGCTTTTATTGTTGAAAAGAGTCAGGAAGGTGTAACCATTGGAGCTAAAGAAAATAAAATGGGTATTAGAGGTAGCGATACCCACAGCATTATGTTTAACAATGTAAAAGTTAGTAAAGAAAATATAATTGGAGAAGTAGGTATGGGCTTTAACTTTGCGATGAAAACTTTAGCTGGTGGAAGAATTGGTATTGCAGCACAAGCTTTAGGTATAGCAAGCGGAGCGTATGAATTTGCTTTGAAATATGCGAAGCAGCGAAAAGCTTTTGGCAAAGAAATTGCTCATCATCAAGCCATTCAATTTAAATTGGCAGATATGGCTACTCAAATTGAAGCAGCACGTTTGTTGTGTTTAAAAGCTGCTTGGGAAAAAGACAATGACATAGACTATACGCTTTCATCATCTATGGCAAAGGTTTTTGCATCAGAAACTGCAATGTGGGTAACTACAGAAGCCGTTCAAGTTTTGGGAGGCTATGGTTATGTTAAAGAATACCATGTGGAGCGATTGATGCGTGATGCAAAAATTACTCAAATCTATGAAGGCACTAGTGAGGTTCAAAGAATGGTAATCGGAAGAAATATTTTACAATAAAATGGCAGTACAAACTACAATTTATCACGATTTATTAAAAGAATTAGAAAATACTGCAGTAACATTGGTTGCGGTATCCAAAACCAAACCTATCGAAGATATACAAGAATTGTATGCTTTGGGGCATCGTGATTTTGGTGAAAATTATGTACAGGAAATTCAAGAAAAATACCCGGTTTTACCTAATGATATCCGTTGGCATTTTATAGGGCATGTGCAATCTAACAAAGTAAAGTATATCGCACCTTATGTATTTATGATTCATGGGGTTGATAGTTTTAAATTGTTACAGGAAATCAATAAACAAGCGGTAAGAAACAATAGAGTTATTCACTGTTTGTTACAAATTCACATTGCTGAAGAAGAAACCAAATTTGGTTTAAACGAAGAAGAGTTGTTTGAATTACTATATAACTTCAACAACGGCGATTTAAAAAACGTGATGATTTGTGGATTAATGGCAATGGCAAGTTTTACAGATGATTTCAGTATTGTTAGACGAGAGTTTAAATCTGTGAAAGTTATGTTCGACAAAGCCAAAGAGATGTATTTTAAGAGTATTGACGATTTTTCTTCAATTTCTATGGGAATGAGCAATGACTATAAGATTGCTATTGAAGAAGGCTCAACGATAATAAGGATAGGCTCAAAATTATTTGGAAGTAGGAGCGTGGTTAATTGTTAAGGGTTAAAGGTTAAGGGTTAATTAATCATATCAAAATATATTAAATTGTTCTCCTAACAACTAACCCTTAACCCTTAACAATTATCCCTTAACCCTTATTATAGTCTAACACGATATTACAAAATGCTTTTACCCCCACATCTAATCTGCTATCGTCAATATAAAAATCGGGAGTATGGTGTGGGAATGCTTTAGATTCATCTAATCCTTTTGGTTTTCCGCCTACATTAAAGAAAAATGCAGGTATATTTTCTCCAAAGAATGAAAAGTCTTCAGCTCCAGTTGTCCAATTGCCTGCTTTTACATGAGCTTTACCTGCAGCTTTCTCTAAAGAAGGCAACATTTTGTTTACCAAATCTGGGTTGTTATAGGTAACCAAAGTTTTTGTGTCAATAGATACATCAACAGTTGCACCCCAAGCATTTGCAATGCTGTTGGCTACTTTTCTAATTCTTTCGTGAACATCTTTTTGCGTTTTTGAATCTAATGTTCTGATAGTGCCAATCATTGTAGCGGTTTCTGGAATGATATTAGCCCTTACACCAGCATTAAACTGTCCAACCGTAATAACTACCGGTGCAACAGTTAGGTCTTCTTGGCGACTAACAATTGTTTGTAATCCGTTAATGATTTGTGTGCCTACAACAATAGGATCGATGCCTGTCCAAGGGGTTGAACCATGGGTTTGTTTGCCTTTTATTTTGATTTCGAACCAATCAGATGAAGCCATAAAAGAACCGCTTTTGTATCTGATGTCTCCAATTTCAAGTTCCGAACTGATATGAATGCCAAACATCGCATCAATTTTTGGATTTTCCATCACACCTTCTTTGATCATTAATGGAGCTCCACCTTCTTCACCAGCTGGTGGACCTTCTTCTGCGGGTTGAAATACAAATTTCACAGTTCCTACTATATCTTTTTTCATGCTCGATAGCACTTGTGCAGCACCCATCAACATAGAGATATGCGTATCGTGGCCACAAGCGTGCATTACAGAAACTTGTTGACCATTATAATCACTTTTAACCAATGATTTGTATGGGATATCTGCACGTTCTGCTACAGGAAGTCCATCCATATCTGCACGCAAACCAATACAAGGTCCTGGTTTGCCTCCTCTTAATATCGCAACTACACCAGTTTTTCCTACACCT
This sequence comes from Sphingobacterium thalpophilum, assembly GCA_945871875.1. Lineage (GTDB taxonomy): Bacteria > Bacteroidota > Bacteroidia > Chitinophagales > Chitinophagaceae > Pollutibacter. Next base: position 20 of record CAMBYC010000060.1, on the reverse strand, counting down.
GTTTTAACTTCTAAGCCTAA
>CAMBYC010000059.1 GCA_945871875.1 Sphingobacterium thalpophilum | reverse complement strand
GGTTAAGGGTTAAGGGTTAAGGGTTAAGGGTTAAGGGTTAAGGGTTAAGGGTTAAGGGTTAAGGGTTAAGGGTTAAGGGTTAAGGGTTAAGGGTTAAGGGTTAAGGGTTAAGGGTTAAGGGTTAAGGGTTAAGGGTTAAGGTAATTTGGGCGCATAAGTTATTAAAAAAAAATGTGATGTATGGAATTTGTGGAAAAAGAAAATATTCTAAAAACTAAAAGTTTTGCTTTTGCTGTTAGAATAGTGAGGGTGTATCAATTTTTATCAATGCAAAAAAGTGAATTTGTTATTTCTAAACAATTATTGAGAAGTGGAACTAGTGTTGGAGCTATGGTAAAAGAAGCTGAACATGCAGAATCTAGACTTGATTTTAAACACAAAATGTCAATAGCTCAAAAAGAAATAAACGAGAGCATATATTGGTTAGAATTGTTAAAAGAAACTGAATACTTATCAAAAGAACAGTTTGAAAGTTTAAATATAGATGCTATCGAACTAATAAAAATTGTGACTTCTATAATAAAAACTATTAAAGCAAAGTTGGTTAATGGCTCAAGAAACCCTTAACCCTTAACCCTTAACCCTTATTCACTGCTTTAAACGTGTTCATCAACAATGCCGCAATTGTCATTGGTCCAACGCCACCGGGAACAGGTGTTATATAGCTGCATTTTGAGGCAACTTCATTGAAGGCAACATCTCCTTTAATAGAAAAGCCAGATTTTTTTGAAGCATCTGCAATACGAGTAATACCCACATCAACCATCACAGCACCGGGTTTTACCATATCAGCAGTTAAAAATTCAGGTTTGCCTAAAGCCGCAATAATAATATCTCCTTGTAAACAAATTTCTTTTAAATTAGGCGTATGTGAATGGCAAACAGTTACTGTACAATTGCCAGGATAATCATTTTTGCTTAATAAAATACTGATTGGTCGGCCAACAATATTGCTCCTTCCGATTACAACAGCATGTTTTCCTTTGGTTTCTATCTTGTATTCTTCCAATAATAATAATATACCATAAGGGGTTGCAGGGTAGTAAGTAGATAAACCTTGCACCATCCTTCCCACACTTTCAGGATGGAATCCATCAACATCTTTTTTAGGTGCAATCGTTTCAATAACTTTTTGTTCAGAAATATGTGCTGGCAATGGCAATTGTACCAATATGCCATCGATTGAATCGTCATTATTCATATCAACAATATGCTGCAATAAAGTTGCTTCTGTAACTGTTGCTTCTAATCTTATTAAAGTTGATAAAAATCCTGATTCTTTACATGATTTAACCTTTGCGGCTACATAAGTTTCACTTGCACCATTGTTTCCAATTAAAATAGCTGCAAGATGAGGTCTTTTACCACCCTTGGCAACTTGTTCGGTTACCTGTTGTAAAAGTTTTTCTTTAATCTTTTGCGAAGTTAGTTTTCCGTCTAAGGTTATCATCACGCAAATTTAAGTAGTAAAAAAACAGTTTTTTATGTTTTTTTCACCATTTACAACATTTTGTGTTTTTTTAATTTTGATAAAAAGGTGATGATGAAATGGTGGGGATTGTTTTTGCTGGGTAGTTTGACAAGTTTTTGCGATGCACAAATTGCCAATCGGTTTATTGGCTCTTCCATAAATAATTATAATGCACAATCAATTTGGAATGTAGTTCGATATCCTGCATTGATGCCATTGATAAAAAGCAATGCAATTGGTTTTTATGGCGAAAATAGGTTTTACAGTGGATTAAATGCTTACCAGTTTGCAATTCAACACAATGTTTTTAAAGTTCCATTATTATTGAATATAAATCAAAATGGTACAACAGCATTTAAACAACAGCAATTTTTTTTAAGTTGCGGAAAGCAGTTACATCCTGATTTTGGAATGGCTTTAACCTTTCAATACAATCGACAAGCTGCATCAGGATATCTTTCAAAGCAATCCATAAATGGAGGATTAGGTTTGTATTTCAATTGTAGTTCAACCACTAGAATTGCAGTTCAAGCAGAAGGATTGAAAGCGATAGGTTCAGAAAATCCCTTTTTACCCTACAAGATGAGAGCCAGTTTGGGCTACATGGTTTCACCAATTTGTTCGGTTTTTATTGAAACAGAGAAAGAACAAGACAAAATATTGATTGTAAATGCAGGTATACATTACGATTTTCTTGATAAGATGAATGTAATTATTGGATATTCAAATGGAGCTCCGTTGTTTTCAATTGCGAGTGGTTATAAATTCAATAAATATAATCTCGGCTTAGGTATTTCTTATCATCCCTTGTTGGGAAGTAGCACAGGATTATCAATTGTTCACCATTTCAATCAAAAAAAATGAAGTGGTTTGTTCTAATATTATTTTGTTGGATTGGAATTGATGTTTGTGCACAAGAGCAACAGTTTTCGAGAATACTTGAAGATCAAGCAATTGCAACAGAAGGTAGCGAACAGGAGGAAGATGTTTTACAATTGTATAATTTCAGGAGTAAGAAATTAAACATCAATTATGCAACAGCTGAAGAATTGGCGTTTTTTCCCTTTTGGAATCCATTGTTAACAGAACAGCTGTTGCGTTATCGAATGTTACTAGGTAATTTAGAAAATGTATTAGAATTGCAAGCAGTTCCAGGATTTACAGAGGAAATAGTTAGAAAGGTGCTGCCTTTTATAACTGTATCACAACAAGAATCTGCAAAAACAAGCATTCTAAAGAGTTTAAAAGATTCAGACAAAATGTTGCTTGTTCGAACATCTGTACCCATTGGTATTGCAGATTCAACAGTTTTTAACCCCTATTTTTTATTGCGTTATCAATTGAAATCAGATCATGTTTTGATGGGAATACTTACAGAAAAAGACAATGGAGAAAGATTTTACCAAGGAAAGAAGGGGATTTCTTTTTTCTCAAAGTATATAGCATTACAAAATTTGGGTAAAATACGAAAATTGATAATAGGAGATTATATGGTAAATATTGGTCAGGGATTGGTAATTTGGCAAGGACGCCCTGTGCGAAAAACGAGTTTGCCATTATTGGTGAAGCGAGAGGCAGCACAGCTGCAACCATATAAATCAACAGATGAAAATCGATTCATGCGGGGGATAGCAACGGAATTTAAAATTAGGCGATTAAATCTTATGGGTTTTCTATCTAGTAATACATTTGATGCAACTATACGTGAAGATACGATAACGAAAAGTCAATACATTTCGGCATTTAGCAATACAGGATTACATCTAACGGAAAATGAATTGAAAGGTAAAAATTCAGTATTGGTAAGAAGTGGGGGAGTTGCAATAGATTATAGTGTTTCAAATTTGAAATTTGGATACACTTTTGTAAAGCATAATTTGAACTTCTCTATGGTTCATGAATCTTTACCTTACAATTTGTATGCACTAAGTGGAAATCAATGGGTAAGTCAAGGAATACATTATTCTACAACTATAAGGAATCTGCATTTTTTTGGAGAAACTGCAAAAGATGGTTTGAATCATTGGGCTACTATAAATGGAATATTGATATCACCAGATCCGAAGCTAGATGTATCATTAGTCTATAGAAAAATCGATAAATCATATCGGTCGTTTTATTCAAATTCATTTACAGAAGCAACAGAACCAAACAATGAAGAAGGGTTTTATATGGGAACGGTGTTTAAATTAAATCCGAGGTTAGAGTTAAATTCGTATATAGATGTATATCGGTTTCCTTGGTTAAAATTTGGATTAAATAAAAATGGATGGGGACAAGATTATTTGACAATGCTTTTATGGAAGCCTGCAAAAACTACCGAAATGTATTTTCGGATTAAAAAGGAACAAAAAACTGCGAATGGGACTACTGTTTTGCCGATGTTGCCGGTAGATTTAATTCAGACAACTTCTTTTAGATTGCATTTGGAGAAGCAATTTTCGTTACAAACATCATGGAGAATGCGAATGGAATATGTAAGTTGTAAAATGGCGGACCAGTTTAATATCGGAATGCTAGCTTATACTGATGTATTTTGGAAAATTCCAAAGAACTCATTTCAAATTAATGGGAGGATGATGGTATTTGAAACAACAGATTACAATTCAAGGATTTATGCATTTGAAAATGATTTGGCATTTTCAAACAGCATTCCATCATTTTATGGGAGAGGGGTAAAGATGTATTTAAATATGAAGTATGGGATTGCAAAGCGATGTAATTTTTATTTAAAATACAGTTGGATGAAGCAAAAGGGAATTACAACTTTTGGTTTGAGAGGAGAAGTAGTTATTTATTGGTAAAAATTTTATAAATAATAATATATAAAAAATTCAATATTATGTTTTAATATGACTTTCAATATTTCATTATAATAACGTTTTTTTTATTTTATTTCACATATAAATAGGTTTTGTATATGCTCCAGGTAATGAAGATGATGCTAACCCAGGTGTAAGTTTGAAGCCTGAAGTTGCTGCAAACTATGTAGGTGTTCCTTTTGGAGCTAGCTCTGGTTATGCTTCTGCTGCTACTTGTGCAATCGGACCATGTTTGTTGATAAAAGGTAAATTCAATAACCCTTTAATCATTATGACTGCTGCTGAGGCTCAACTTAATTTGGCTGAAGCTAAGCAACGTTATGGTGCATCTGTAAATCTTACAGGAACTGCACAGTCATACTACGAAGCTGGTGTTACACAATCTTTCCGTGTGTTAGGTGCTGATGTAACTAAAGCTGCACAATTGTTGACAAGTGGTGTTCAAGACGCTGACTTTGTTGCATCAACAAATAAATTAAATGCAATTGCTTACCAAAAATGGTTGGCTTTAGGTTACTACACGGGTATGGAAGCTTGGACTGAATACAGAAAGAGCAACTACCCTGCAACTCCTCAATCTAGAAACGTTGTTGGAAGTAGCCGTCCTTTGCGTCTGTTCTATCCTGGTTCTGAATTAGGTTCAAATGCTGCAAATGTTAACGCTCAAGGTACAATCGATCCTTTAGCAACTCGTTTGTTTTGGGATATCGACTAATTAATTTTAATTAGCATAAATGCTCTCAATTAGTAGAGGCTGTTCAAAAGACAGCCTCTTTTTTTATAATCTTACCTTTCTACTAATTAGTTGTATTTATCCCCAATTACACATCAGAAAAATATATAGTCGTTTTTAATAGCTCGTTTCTTTAGCTAGAGGTTTATGGGAATTTCTGAAATGACTTCAGCCATATAATTTGCTTTTTACTTCTAATGAATAATTTTGGAATTTTTAAAGAATTATTTATGAATCATATTATTCTTTATCAATTTCATACTTTTGTAATATTAAATTATAAAATATTATGGCAGATCAAGAACAAAATCAGTTAAATATTGAAATTTCCGAGGAAATTGCAGAAGGTGCTTATGCTAATTTGGCAATTATCACGCATAGTCATTCTGAATTTGTGCTTGATTTTGTTAATGTAATGCCTGGAACACCTAAAAGTAAGGTGAAATCTAGAATTATCTTAACTCCACAACATGCCAAAAGATTAATGAAAGCAATGATAGATAATGTGCAGAAATTTGAAACTGCAAATGGAACAATAAAAGACATCGAAGAAATTCAATTGCCATTGCAATTTGGTGGTCCAACCGCCCAAGCTTAATCAATTTTCTAGCAAAGTAGTTGAGGAAAATCTTTTCAATAAATTTTCCTCAACTACTTTTGTTTTTTTAGATCAACCCTTCATCTGCAAAACTAAAATAGCCATCTTGGCTTACAATAATATGATCAAGCAGATTGATGTCAAACAATCGGGCAGCTTCCTTAATTTTTTTAGTCAGTTCTTTATCTGGTTGAGATGGTTTTAAATTTCCAGAAGGATGATTATGGCACAAGATTATACTTACAGCCTTTTCTTCTAATGCAATTCTTAAAATCATTCTTGGATCTGCAACCGTTCCGCTCATACCTCCCGAACTAATTACCTCAAAATGATTGATTTTGTTTGCTCTATTTAAGAAGATAACTGCAAAAACCTCATGGTTATGGTCGCTAAACATCGCTTGTAAATAATTGGCAACTGCCACACTTCCAGTAATTACGGGTTTGTCTAGGCTCTCAATTGCTTGTTTCCTCCTACCCAGTTCTAAGGCTGCTAAAATATTTATGGCTTTTGCTTCCCCAATGCCTTTGATACGCATCAAATCTCGAAGTGTTAGCTTCCCCAATTCCCTTAAATTGTTCTTACTCAATTGCAATAATTCTCTACCTAAATCAATTGCAGTTTTATTTCGTGTACCATTTTGGATTAAAATGCCTAGAATTTCTGCATCTGAAAGAGATTGCATTCCTTTGAGTCTGAATTTTTCACGTGGTCTTTCTTCTTTTGTCCAGTTTAAAATCTGGTTTCTCTGCTCCATAATCTAATTCCTCATTTTTATTGTAAAATAATTTCCCTTTTTACGGTTCATTCATCTAAAACTATAACTAATCGTTTCTTGCTTTCATACATAATCTTTAATTTCGCATTTCATTATAGCACAATATGGAACAAATATCACCCTATGCTAAAATATTTGCGGGCACCCACTCGCATTATCTAGCAGATTTAATTTGCCAACGTTTTGGAACTTCAGTTGGTAAAATCAATATACAAAGATTTAGTGATGGAGAATTTCAACCAATTTTCCTCGAAAGTATACGAGGTGATTATGTTTTCCTTGTGCAAAGCACGTTTTCTCCATCGGATAATATACTGGAATTGTTGTTGATGATAGACGCGGCACGACGTGCTTCTGCCTATAAAATCATCGCTGTTATACCATATTTTGGCTACGCAAGGCAAGATCGAAAAGATAAACCCCGCGTGGCTATTGGTTCTAAGCTTATTGCTAACCTTATAACAGCAGCTGGTGCAGATAGGGTTATTACCATGGATTTGCATGCACCTCAAATTCAAGGTTACTTCGATATCCCTGTAGATCATTTGGATAGTTCCGCAATTTTTATCCCCTATATTGAAAATCTTAAATTACAAAACCTTACCTTTGCCGCCCCAGACGTAGGAAGTGCGAATAGAATCCGTGAAATTGCTAGCTATTTTAATGCTGAAATGGTAATTTGTGACAAACATAGAAAGCGAGCAAACGAAATTTCTAGTATGGTGGTTATAGGTGATGTTACCAATAGAGATGTTGTGTTGATTGATGATATTTGTGATACTGCCGGCACGCTTACCAAAGCTGCAAGATTGATGAAGGATAAAGGAGCAAGAAGTGTTAGAGCTTTATGTACCCATCCTGTACTCAGTGGAAACGCATATACAAATATTGAAAATAGTGTTTTGGAAGAATTAGTGGTTTGTGACACCATACCACTAAGAGGACAATCTTCTAAAATTAAAGTGTTATCAGTTGCCGATTTGTTTGGAGTAGCAATTAGACATGCGTATGAAAACCAAAGCATTACAAGTCTTTTTATACATTCAAACAGAAGAAATTCTTAATGAATTTTAAAATAATAAGTTAGCGTTAAATAAAAATCAACATAAAATGAAGACAATTACAATCGAAGGACAACTGAGGACCGGAACGGGCAAATCAGCCACCCGCCAGTTACGCTCTCAGGGTATGGTACCTGGTGTAATTTACGGGGGTGCGAAGGAGATTATTTTTTCTGCTTCGGAATCGGCTTTTAAATCCCTTGTTTATACACCTGAATTCCAATTTGCTGAAGTGCAAGTGGACGGCGGCGTTTACAAATGCATTCTAAAAGATTTACAGTTTCACAAGGTAACTGACAAATTAATTCACGTTGATTTCCTTGAAATGGTAGAGGATAAAAAAATTACCGCTACTATCCCACTAAAATACACTGGAACTTCGGTTGGTGTTAAAGCTGGTGGTAAACTGGAAATCAAAATGAAAGCCTTAAAAGTTAAAACTTACCCTAAATTCTTGAAAGAATTTATAGAAGTAGACATAACTAGTCTTGAATTGAATGCCAATATCAGAGTTGAAGATGTTAAAACTGAAGGACTTGAAATATTAAATTCACCAAGAATTCCTATGGCTTCTGTTACAATGACTAGACAATTGAAGCAAGAAGAGGCAGCAACTGCTAAAGGTGCAAAAGGTAAAAAATAATTCATTCTAAAAAATGCACTACTTACAAAATTGTATTTAGTGCATTTTTATATTTTTTCTTTTGAAATTTTATTACTGTTGGGTCAATATGTATTGATTTTTTAAGATTTTGTATTTCAATGGTTTCCTATTTTAATCTGATAACCCACTTTCAGTTTTTTTCATTACTTAATTTTAGAAATAAAATTGAAAAGTATATACAAACAATTGTAGATCGAACATTTTACAGATGGAAAAGTTTTTAATTGTTGGGTTAGGAAATATTGGAGCTGAATATGAAAATACTCGTCACAATGCTGGTTTCAATTCTGTAAATGTTTTAGTTAAAAGACACAATGGTTTAATTCATTCAGGTCGATTGGCTGATGTTTCTGAAATTAAGATTAAAGGGAAACTATTAATCGTAATAAAACCTACCACTTTCATGAACCTCAGTGGTAGATCTGTAAAATATTGGTTAGATAAGGAAAGTATTGATATCAACCATTTATTGGTAATTGTTGATGATCTTGCTTTGCCCTTAAATAAATTTCGATTACGACCTTCTGGTTCAGATGCAGGCCATAACGGTTTAAGAAGTATTCAAGAATGTATAGAAACTAATGTTTATCCAAGATTAAGGTTTGGAATTGGTGACAACTTCGCAAAAGGTAAACAAGTTGAATTTGTATTAGGTAAGTGGGATGTTAAAGAGTTACCTTTGGTAAATCATAAATTTGAAATAGCAGCTGATATAATTGAACAATTTGTATTTGCTGGACTAGAAATTACGATGAATAGCGTAAATAAATTGGAATTAGAACAATAACTTAATGTTTTTTGACTTAATTTTATAAATTATGTCTTTTTGATACACAATCTATTGGTTTGAAATATTAACATATTAATCAATAATTGTTACCAATTAAAAAACCCGAATTTATTATGAAGATTTTCTGTGTGGGTCGAAATTATGTTGCTCATGCAAAAGAATTGGGAAATGAGGTTCCAACAGAACCAGTTATTTTCATGAAGCCCAAAAGTGCTTTACTGCAACCCAATGCCCCTTTTTATTATCCAGAATTTACGAATGAACTCCATTACGAATGTGAGATAGTATTAAGAATAGGAAAGAATGGAAAATACATTCAAGAAAAGCATGCTGGTAAATATTATAATGCAATAACAGCAGGTATTGATTTTACTGCCCGTGATATTCAAGATAGACTGAAAAAGAAGGGTCTTCCTTGGGAAAAAGCCAAAGCTTGGGATAATTCTGCTGTTGTAGGCACTTGGATAGACATTAATCCGCAAATACAAAAGAATAATATAAATTTCTGCCTTTATAAAAACAAAGAATTGGTACAAAATGGAAATACAAATTTGATGTTATTCAATTTCGATCAAATTGTTTCTAATATATCCAATTATTTTTCTTTAAATATTGGTGATTTAATTTTTACTGGAACTCCAGCTGGCGTTGGTGAATGTGTTGTGGGAGATATTTTGGAAGGGTTTATCGAAAATGATAGCCTTTTTGAACTAGAAGTTAAGTAACTTAATTTCTAGATAGAGTTTCTCTCAAGTAATTCTAGGGTTAGAAACAATTTTAAATTCTTCATAAAATTGTTTAGAAATTTAACTTACTTAAATCTGTAAAGGATATTGGTTTAGGTAGAACAGTAAAATCTTTGCCAGGAATATCATTCGGAATTTGAGAATGATAACCGCTCATTAAATACAATTTGAGTGATGGATTTATTTCAAAAAAATATTTTGATTGTAACCATCCGGTACCATCTGGTAAATTATTGTCTAAAAAAAGAACATCTGGAAAAAATGAATTCATAAGTTCCATTCCTACTTTTAAAGTATGTGAAATGGCAACTAAATGATTGTTTTTTTTTAAAAAACTCTCCATAAGATAACAGAGATCTATTTCATCATCAATAATTAGTATTTTCTTTTGTTTAATCATATAGAAAAGAAAATTTTAATTGTGAAATTTGGAGCAAGCACAACAACATTTTTTAGACATAATCCTAAGAAATAGTAAAAGAATCAACGATATTTTATCCGATCTTTTGGCTTCTTCTACCCCTTCAAAGCTTACTTTAATCCCAAATAACCTTCAAGATATTGTAGATGAAAGTTTGGCAATTGCTTTAGACCGAATTATGCTTAAAAAAAATTAAGCTTCAAGTTCAATACTCAGATTCTCCAATTGAAGTGCTTTCCGATTTTGATCAACTCAAAATTGCATTTCTAAATATTATTATTAATGGTATTGAAGCTATGGAAGAAAACATTGGGAAAATGATTATTTCGATTGAAGAAAACCCAAATGCATGGTTGGTGAAAATTTCAGACAATGGCTCTGGAATTTCTAAAGAAAATATTTCCCGCTTATTTGAACCTTATTTTACCGCTAAAAGAAATGGAATGGGCCTTGGATTAACCTCATCCCTTAATATTTTAAAAAGCCACTACGCCGAGGTTGACGTAGATTCTGAAGTTGATAAAGGCACTACCTTTATAGTGAGTTTCCCTAAATATCATGAGATTGAAAATCGACTTAGCAATAAGTTTGCAAATTTTGAATGAATATAGTATTGGAATCCTCTGAGGTTATTTGTTTTGTTTTTTTGCTTATTTCTGTCAAACAAAAAATGTCCTCTACTATCTAATTGATCAGGTGTTAACAATGAAGAACTAGTGCGAATCTTTTTTTTAGAAGCCATAATCTTATAATTTACTATTATATGTAATAAAATTATTATGCCACTAGCTTTTATAATTTTTTTTAAGAGTAGTTAACTTTTTTATAAAAGGGGTTAGTATAAACCAACCCCGATGTATCCTGTTTAACGTATGAAAATGAAAAGAAATCGCTTAATCCTTACTATTTTATTAACTTTTTTTGTTTTTACCTCCAGAACTATTAAAATTTATTTCTGCCAAATAATTAAGTTGTTGGTCTGTATCCTTTTCCTCATCTAATGTATCTTGTAAAATGGAAGCCACTTGTTTAAAGCCAAAAATTTTAGCCATTGAAACAATACCACTGTAAGTGGCAATTTCATAATGCTCCATTTTCTGAATCATAGTTATAATAGCCATATCTCTGGCAATACAATTTTCGGGAGTTAAGTCTATCATTTCTTCCATTTCTTCTTGCAATCCTAGAAAGGCTTCAGATTTTCTAGTTTGTGATTTTTTATTGAGTAGATTAAAAACCTTTTCAATTCTTATACTGTGTTCTTCTGTTGCTTGTTTATGCTCAATTAAAGAGTTTTGCATTACTTCCCCTAAAGATTTTTTAATTACTTTTTGTAGTGTTTTTAGTAGATTTTTTTCTACATAATAAATGAGTTTCAGTTGTTCTGTAAAAAGTTTTTCAATGGAATCATCTGGGAAACCTTGAATTTCTGTTTTTAATATCTTAGGTGATGATTTAATTTTTTTTGCACTAATAGCTTGATTTGCTATTGAAGAAGATAATATTATAGGCATAAAATACTTTTTTAAAAATTTACTCAATAAATTCTATGTAAAATTTCAGTGCCATGAAATATTTTTTGTTTGCGTAAATGTTTCTACAAAATAAAAGAACAATCAAGGGAACAAAAATTGAAGCAATTATTAAAAAAGTATCTATGAATGACGCACCTATACAATTTATAAGAGAACGAATTAATGAAATTGAAAGCGCATTATTCTTTAATGAAAGTTCCAATCCTATTCTGCTTCCAACTTGTATTGTTTCAGCCAATGGTTTAGATGAAGACGGTTACATAGTTTTTTTTATGACAAGAGCTCAATATTGTTTACCTGAAATAGAGCATGGTTTTCCGGCTCGATTAGATTTTTACAAAAAGGGGAAGCCATTTTTTCTTAAAATAAAAGGAAATGCTACAATTATTACACTGGAAAGCGAAATGGGAAATCATAAAAGGGCTTATTGGGAATTAAGAAAAAAAACAAATCGACAGTTGATGTTAATAAAGGTTAAAATCAATTATGCAGAATATTATGAAATGAAAGAGCATTCGACTTGGTGGGATAAAACACTAGATTTCTTTGCAGGCTGGATAATAGATAAAAAAGGTGTATATGAATACGTAGATAGGCCGTTTTCGTATAATTAGTTGTTAGTTGTTAGTTGTTAGTAGTTATGAGTTATGAATTATGAGTTATGAATTATGAATTATGAATTAAATTTGGTAGACGAAAGCTAATAAAATTTGTAAAAATTCTGAAATATATTTTATGATTGCTTACCCTCAATAATTCATAATTCATAATTCATAATTAATTCTTCTCTTATTCTTCCAATTGAAAAACCTCTTCTACAGGTTTGTTAAATACTTTTGCAATTTTTAGTGCTAATACCGTAGAGGGTACAAATTTCTTTAATTCTATTGCATTTATTGTCTGTCTACTTACCAAAACAAGTTTGGCCAATTGTTCCTGTGTTAGGTTATTGATTGCCCGTTCTATTTTAATGGTATTTTTCATTTAAGCTGTTTTTGAAAGTTTCCAAAGTAAATAATAGAACCTAGGAATATAAATCAGTATTACCGTAAACATATTGTAAACCATAATGTTTAAAAATGGAATACCGTAAACAAAAACCACTGCCAACAATAAACACAAATAGTTTGTAAATACAGCCCATTGTAGTGCATTAAGACGAATAGAATTTATAAATTCATCTTCAATTTTTTCTTTAGAAAATATGATCATCAAACCCCCTAATAAAAATAGTACGGCAGTAAGATTGGAAATTAAGTCGATTCTTGTTATTCCGAAATATTTTGTTTTTCCAAATGTTTCATTGTAGCATATTGCAAAAAAATTAATTTTATAATCAATTGGCGATTCAAAATCTCCAATAATTAAAATAATTCCGCTTATTAATGAGGGAACAAACATACACCACCCAATAATTTTAAACATATAGGGTATCAAAATTGATTTCATAATTTTAATATTTATACAAATATGTAAAATAAGATTTACTTTAAGTAATATATATTATATAATTTGTAAAATATGTTAATCTTATTCAAAAATATGTTTCTTATAAAATGCAGTTATTAAATTGATTATATTGAATAAATTTTTTACTTTTGCCAACCAAATTGGCGAGATAGCTCAGTTGGTTAGAGCACAGGATTCATAACCCTGAGGTCACGAGTTCAAATCTCGTTCTCGCTACACTTCAAGTGTTGAAAACAAAGGACTTACGTTAAATCGTGGGTCTTTTCTTGTGAGTTTCCTTTCATTTCTTACCTACTACACAAACTTTTATGCATAGATTTCTACTACTTTCAAAACCTTTGGGTAGAGGTAATATTTTCTTCTCAAAAGATTTACCTTTATAGTTGTTAATTCTTATAAAGTATTTAAAATAAATTATTACTTACATGAAATCTGCAATCTTTTTTCTTTTATTTGTTTTTATCAATACTTCTGCTCATTCACAAAATAGTTCTGAAGTATGTTATAATCCTAATCTGGTTAAGGATACTACAAAAAAAAGTATCAATTCAATGGTTTTTCATGTAGTCAATGATGATAGTATCAAAATTAGTTACCATTCTCCTGGTGTTAGAAAACGTATTGTATGGGGAGGATTAGTTCCTTTCGATGAGGTTTGGGTGACTGGCGCTCATGATGCAACGTATATATTGATGCCAAAGTCTTTTGAAGTTGGTGGCAAAACAATTCCCTCAGGGAAGTATGCGTTTTTTACTATTCCAGGAGAAAATGAATGGATATTAATCATAAATAAAAACTGGAAACAACATCTAGCATCTGAATATGATGAGAAAGAGGATATCGTAAGAGTTAAAGTGAAACCGATAAAAGTTGATCATACCGAGAGACTTCAATATTTTATTGAAATGGTCAATAAAAACGATGGCAAAATTTCAGTGGCATGGGAAAAAGTCAAAGTTGAACTCCCTTTTAGATTTCTATAATTATAATTATAAAAAAAGAGAGGATACTTAATCCGCTCTCTTTTTTTTGATTTACCTCAAACTTGAGCTAATTAAGCACAAGCTTCAGCACACTTTTTACAGGCTTCTTCACAAGCTTTGCAACTTTCATGATGAGATGCGTGTTTACTGCATTCTTCAGCACAAGCTTTGCAAGCTTTTACACATAAAGCACAAAGCTCATTTGCAAATTGTGAGTCCCTTGCACATAATGCACAGATGTCAGCACAATCTCGGCACAAAGGAATACAATGCTGATTACCAACTTTGATGCAATCTATGATACAGCTCTCACAAGTGATTACACAGGCTAAACAAGCTGCAATACAATCGTTTTTTTTCATTTTAACATAATTTTATTACTGTTGAAATACAGCAACATAAAGTTGAAGTAAACAGATAATATAGTCATTACGTAAAGTCTGCTAAGATTTATATATTTAACATTCTTTGGTATAAATATTTTGATACCTTTATATTGTAAATTCATGCAAAAGAAGATTATTATATTATTACTACTAGTAATTGGAGTAAATCTCTACTCTAATAACGTACATGCATGTAGCAAGCCACATAAGTCAACTAAAGCAACGTCTTTTTTAAAAACTACTAAGGCTAAAGCTAAGTCTGATTGTTGCAAATCACATAATAAGAATTCAGGTCATAGTTGTAATAAAAAGTGCACTGATAACAACTGTTCATGCACTTCTATTTGTATAAATATTTATGTCTGCAAAAAAGATATTGTTTTAGAAACTGCCTTTTTATATACGCTTCAAAAGAAGTACTATAATTATATTCCTCCTTTCTACAATGAGGTACATATTTCAATATGGCATCCTCCTAAAATTGGATAAGCTATATTTCTCTTTAGTCAAGTTGAACAACTTGAAAATTTACTTTTACTAAAAAACTTAATGAAATGAAATCAATTAAACTATTGATGGCTTCTGCCATTATATTATTTGCTACTATCGCAAACGGACAAACAAATACAGGTATAGACAAGGTTTTAAATGCATATATCCAACTTAAAGATGCACTCGTGAAAAGTGATGGCACCAGTTCTTCTAATGCTTCAAAAACACTTTTAACTGCGATTCAAGATGTAAAAATGAGTGAACTTAACACGGATACCCATGCCCAGTGGATGAAAGTAGCTAATGACTTAAAAGAAGATGCTGAACACATCACTGAAACAAAAGAAATCACAAATCAAAGAGACTACTTTATGCGTTTATCTAAAAACCTTTATACTGTATTGAAGGTCTCTAAATCGGAAACAACTATCTACTATCAATTTTGTCCAATGGCAAATAAAGGTAAGGGAGCAAACTGGTTGAGTTTAGAAAACAAAATTAAGAATCCTTACTACGGCAATCAAATGTTAACCTGCGGTAAAGTAGTTGAGACCATACAATAACAAAAAAATGAAATCAAATAATATATCGATTTGCCTTGTTGTAATTGTTTTGTTATGTGCATCAGTTAATCTTAATGCTCAAAAGGTGGTTAGGTACGATTTACATGTAAGAGATACTTTGGTGAATTTTACAGGGAAAACCAAAAGAGCAATTGCTGTGAATGGACAAATACCTATGCCAACAATGACTTTTACACAAGGTGATAAAGCAGAAATTCATGTATACAATGAGTTAAAGGAATCTACTTCTTTACATTGGCACGGTCTTATTTTGCCTAATAAAGAGGATGGCGTTCCTTATTTAACACAAATGCCAATCAAACCGGGTACCACACATGTGTATCGTTTTCCTATCGCACAAAATGGGACACATTGGTACCACAGTCATTCTGGTTTGCAAGAGCAAATTGGGATGTACGGTTCGATGATATTGAATAAAAGAAGTGATGATATTACTTTTAGAAAAGGCATTGATGATCTACCTACTATACCAGTAGTTATTAGTGAGTGGACGGACTTTACTCCAAATAATATTCACCGAATGTTGCATAATGCCACAGACTGGTTCGCGATTAAAAAGGGAACTACTCAAAGTTATGCAGAGGCAATAAAAGAAGGTCATTTTACTACCAAAGTCAAAAATGAATTTAAGAGAATGTTGGCAATGGATGTAAGTGATGTGTATTATGACAAGTTCTTATTGAATGGAAACCAAGAAAGTCAATTGTCGCAATTTAAAGCTGGAGACAAAGTAAGACTACGCATTTCAAATGCGGGTGCATCCACCTATTTTTGGTTAAACTATGGTGGTGGTAAGTTTCAGGTAGTTGCAAATGATGGAAATGATGTTGAGCCCGTTGAAGTAGATAGGTTAATCATTGCTGTTTCTGAGACCTATGATATTGTTTTGACTATTCCTGAAAAGAATAAATCATTTGCATTTCAAGCTACTTCAGAAGATAGAATCAATCGTACATTAATGTATGTGGGCGAAGGTGAAAAGCAAAGTATGGCACCTCTTCCAAGGTTAAAGTATTTTGAAGGTATGAAGATGATGAACTCTATGATGAAAATGAATGGAGATTTAGATGATATGGGTATGCAAATGAGTTTAAATCAAATGGATATGAACGTAGTGATGTATCCAGAAATTACCGGCCCTAGTAATACTCAAAAAAAGAGGGATAAAGAGAATCAATACAATAGCAACACACTATCTGATATTGTTACTTTGAATTACTCCATGCTCAAGTCTCCTAATAACACTTCACTACCAAAAGAAGCTCCAACTAAGGTCATTAAGTTTGAATTGTCAGGCAATATGAATAGGTATGTTTGGAGTATGGATAATAAAGTGGTGTCTGAATCTGACAAGATTTTAATTAAAAAGGGTGAGAATGTTCGAATGATTATCTACAATGGTTCCATGATGCGACATCCGATGCATTTGCATGGACACGATTTTAGAGTACTCAATGGACAAGGAGATAATGCACCTTTAAAAAATATCATAGACATTATGCCCATGGAGACAGATACCCTGGAGTTTAATGCCAATATGGAAGGTGATTGGTTTTTTCATTGCCATATATTGTACCACATGATGAGTGGAATGGGAAGGATTTTTAGTTATGAAAATCAAGCACCCAATCCTTTAATACCAAATCCAAAATTAGCCCAAAGGAAGTTATTTGGAGAAGACAGGAAATTCCATGCTATGGCCGAAAATGACTTTGCTAGTAATGGGAATGATGGAATGGTAATGCTTCAGAACACTAGATGGAGTATTGGTTCTGAATGGAGATTAGGATATAACAACATGCATGGTTATGAGTCCGAAACGCATGTTGGAAGATACATTGGAAAAATGCAATGGATCATGCCTTTTATTGGATTTGACTGGAGATATAGAAAACTTGATAAGGGAGCATCCGAGAAAAATCTGTTTGGTCAGGTCAATACCAAAGATGAAAGAAGACAAATAAGTATTGGTGTTGCCTATACTTTACCCATGCTTATAACCTTTCAAACAGAAGTATATCAAGATGGTAATTTAAGAATGCAATTAATGAGGGAAGATATACCGCTTTCAAAAAGAATGAGGGGCGATTTTATGGTTAATACTGACAAAGAATTTATGTTAGGTGCTCGCTATATCTTCAATAAAAATGTGGCATTAAGAACACACTATGATAGTGATATGGGATTTGGCATGGGTTTATTTTTAAATTATTAAAACGATTAAGATTTTAACGAGTAGTCAAGTCAAATACTTCAACAAAATTAGCATAAGTGAATTATTAAAATTTACCCTAAAACAATTAACTTTATTAAAATATATAAACAAAATGAAAAAACTAATAACTATAACATTGTTGCTATTTATAACAACAATTGCAAACTCGCAAATCATCAGAGCTGAATTAACGGCAACTGGACTCACTTGCTCTATGTGTTCAAAAGCAACATATAACCAATTGATATCAATAGCTGAAGTAGAAAAGGTTGAACCAGATTTAAACAATACAACCTTTATTATTCATTTTAAAAATAATACACCTGTTACTATTAGTAATCTAAAAAAGAAAGTAGAAGATGCTGGATTTGCAGTTGGTGAATTAGTTGTTTTATTTAAATTTGATAAGCAAGTGGCAGAAAATAATACCTCATTCTTATTAGATAACAATACGTACACATTTATGGATACTAAATCTAGCACCTTAAGTGGCGAAGTGAAATTAAAAATACTGGATAAGGGATTTTTAGTTGACAAAGAGCACAAGAAATTTTTAAAGATGGCAAAGCAATATCCATCCTACATTAATACTAATAAAAATACTTACCATATTAAAACATTATAGTTTGAAAAAAATTCTAATCATTACTTTACTTTTTATAAATGTGTCCACGTATTCACAGGAATTATTTGTAATGACTGAGCCGGCTAGTAATATGCCTGCAAAATCATTTGGAATAAGAAATATGAATGCTTTTATGATTGAGGCTGATGGTAAGTTAAACTATCATAATATGCCAGAACTTATGTGGGGCATCAATAAAAAATGGATGGTACATGTCCAGGGGTTCATAAGCAACCGCCAAGAGGGAGGTTTTGAAGCAGAAGGTGGTAGCTTGTATGCCAAATATCGTTTTTTTAGTGAGGACAATTTAAAAAGTCATTTCAGAATGGCTTTGTATGGTCGATATAGTTTAAATAAAGCAGATATTCATCAACAAGAGCTTGAAACAATGGGCCATAACACCGGTTATGAGGCTGGATTTATATCAACTCAATTATTACATAAAGTTGCCATTAGTTCATCACTGAGTTATGAAAGAGCATTAGATAATAACCCAAACTATAAGTTTCCAATCAATGAAAGTAATAGTGCAATGAACTATACTTTATCTGTAGGCAAATTGATGCTCCCTAAGGTGTATACAAGCTACAAACAAGTTAATGTAAATTTGATGTTAGAATTACTTGGACAACGACTAAACGAAAACGGCAAGTCTTATTTAGACATTGCTCCCTCTGTACAGTTTATAATAAACAGTCAGGCTAGAATTGATTTAGCTTACAGACAAGAACTTTATTCAACAATGCTTCGTACAGCGCCTAACGGAGTAATACTTAAACTTGAGTATACATTCTTTAATGCTTTCAAATAATATCATGAAAAAACTACTACTAGGCTTATTGTTCTTGACCATCTTTAACACTTTACATGCACAAGACACTACCAAGAAAAAATTAGTATTCAATCCAAAAAATCCTAGTTATGAAGTAGAATCTACTTGTGGAACTTGTATGTTTAAAATGGAGGGCAAGGGTTGTTTCTTAGCAATTAAATTTAAAGGCAAGAATTACTTTGTAGACGGAACTGATTTAGACGACCATGGAGGCGCCCATGATCCAGAGGGTTTCTGTAATGCAATCAAGAAAGCAAAGGTGCAAGGCGCTGTAGTAAAGGATAGATTTGAAGTTACTTATTTTGAGTTAAACAAAAAGTAATTTGTTTTAGGAAATTAAGATTTCTAGCAATCATTTAGAAGTCCCACTTTCATTTCTTGAATGTTGCAAACATATACAATTAAGTTGGCTTTAATATTTCACATATAATAGAGTCATATTGATAATAAGGTTATACTTTTATAGTAAAACCTTATTATAATTTTTAAAACCTCTACATGAAAATAGTAAAAAGTATATTTTTAAGTCTATTGCCGGCATTCGGTGGGGTATTGATGGTGTTTGGCGAATTGGATGACTCTCCGGGACTTGGTGGAATTGGACTTATTCTTATTGGCTTGTCTGTATACTTGAACATGAGATTCATTAAAACAGAAATTAACGACTAAATTCTAACTCAATTCGTATAAATTTAATTTCCAAATAGTAACATATTAAACCATCCCATTATAGTTGAATCTTTCGTCAGTAAGGTGAGCCAAATTGAATATAACATTTGTATTATTACTCTGTGTGAGGAAAACACCCCCTGAAATCGGTTCAAATCGGTCATTTTCGGTTTTGTCAAAACATAACTTATTACAAATCAACGCCTTCATTTTCTCAAAAAATCTTCATAACCCTGAGGTCTCGGGTTCAAATCCCGATTTCGCTACAATGCCTCTCACGAAAGTGTGAGGCATTCTTGTTTTGAGGATTTGGCGAAAGCTCGCTCTTGTAAGCTAGCTAGTATTAAAAAAGCCAACTGAACGCGAAGCGTTTAGTTGAAAGGCTTTGGGTAAGGCGTACTGTTTGGGATGCCGACGT
>CAMBYC010000058.1 GCA_945871875.1 Sphingobacterium thalpophilum | reverse complement strand
CAACAGGCCTAGAGTGTATATTATTTATTAGTTTTTCTATAATTTATTTATACGAGCGGATATCCAAAGTTGATGGTTTTGTTTATGATTTGCCTGAATTCTGGGTTGTATTTGGCATAATCATATATTTTTCGGGTAATTTTTTCATTTTCATATTTGCTCAAAACAGTTTGAATCAGAATTCATTTAAAGAAACTTTCAATATCATTAATGCGATATCTAGTATTATTGAAAACATCATGTTTTTAATCGCTTTCGTAATAGCCAAACGTCAATTCAAACCTGTGAAACAAAAAAAAGTTCGTAGATTAAAACCAGAATTTCAATCCAATTCTTAATGTTGACAAAACAAAATGACAAAAACAGTACTTTTAAATATTGAAACAATCTCAGTTCTTTTTTTAGGGACCGTAGGCATGTTGGTTTTGGCAATAGGCTTGGTTGTGTTTATTGTTTTTCATCAGAGAAAAGTAATACGTTACCAAATGCAATTGCAAAAGATGGAAGATGAGCAACAAAAAATATTGCTGAATGCCTCTATCCGTTGGCAAGAAGAGGAACGCCAGCGTATTGCAGCAGATTTACACGATGATGCTGGTCCGTTATTGGCAACGGCAAGGCTTTATTTAAACGAAAACCTAATCCATCAAGAAGTAAGTGTTCAATTGCAAAGCATTTTTAATGCCAAACAAATTATAGACGATACAATTCAACTCATAAGGAACATATCACACAGTTTGATGCCACCAACACTCAAGAATTTTGGTCTTGAGTCAGCAGTAAATGATTTATTTCAAAAAATGAATGGGTCGGGTGCTATCAATGCTAGCAGTAAATTTCACAATTATAGAGAAAGGCTTAAACCAGAGCAGGAGTTATTGATTTTCAGGGTTATACAAGAATTGGTAAATAATATACTGAAACACAGCAATTCAAGTTTTATTAGGGTTACACAAAATTATTGTGATGAAAAATTTGTTATCTTTATACAACATGATGGAAAGGGTTTAACTCAACCAGATTTTGAGAAGCTAAATAGAAGCTCAACTGGTTTAGGATTGAAAAACATTCAAAGTAGAATGAGGGTTTTACACGGAAATATTAATTTCGAAAAAGACTCATCTAATACATTTTTCAAAGTAACCATTGAAATTGATGTAGAAAATGAATTTGTAGAAGAATAAAAATCATTTTCAAATAATCACAAAAATTACCACTGCTAACTTTTACCTCAAAGCCACCATACCATCATGAGCCAAATTAAAGTGGCCATTGCTGACGATCACAAAATTTTCAGAAAGGGTGTAATTCTTTCAATGCGAACATATCCGAATATTAAGTTTGTCCAAGAAGCGGATAATGGAGATGAACTGCTCGATGGAATTGTTGAAAATCAACCCGATGTAATCTTAATGGATCTTAGAATGCCCCACAAAGATGGCATTGAAACCACTAAAATCATTCATAAACTTTACCCCAATATCAAAATATTGGTTCTTACGATGTATGAAGATGAGAGATTTGTATCTCATTTAATGGAAAATGGAGCTAATGGATATTTGCTAAAAAGTACAGATCCATCCGAGATTAAAAAAGCAATTATGGAAGTATTGGTTCGGGGTTATTATCTTAATAATTTTGTAAACAAAATACTTCTAAAAAAATCTCATACAAAAGTTAAAACCATTCCTTCCCTAACAAACGAAATTACCATTAATGAAAGAGAGAGGGAAGTGTTAAGATTACTTTGTAGAGAATATACAGCCCAAGAAACGGCTTTAAAATTAAATATTAGCCCAAGAACAGTGGAGGCAATAAAAGACCGACTAATGGAACGATTTGGCACAAAAAACACAGCAGGTCTTGTGTTCTTTGCAGTCAAAAATAATCTTGTTGATTAAAGAAATTGATCAATAAGATTTTAATCATTCAACATATTTAAACTTTTTTGCATCGTAAATCTTATCCTTATTGCGCTGAGACCTATTCTGTAAAGTGTCAATTATAACTTTGAACAAATCTGGTCGGCCCTTATAAAAATTATAACTCTTCAAGAATTTATCTTTAGAAATCTTTCTAATTGCCAACACTTTATCAGTTTCACTTGATAACCATTCTGTTTTTTTATCCCTGCTATTTAAACCTACTACAGCATCAGAATAACTATCTACCACCACCATATCCATCATAAGCTCTTCCATTTGTTTAGGTTGAAGCAAATCACTAGGCACATCACTGCCACAACCAACAAAAAATGTGAAAAACAATCCTAAAACTATGGAATTCTTTAAATTCATTTTAATTCTTGAATATATTTTGATGCGTTTGTAACATCAATACGTTGCAAAATCTCTACTGCTCGTGAACGATCACCTACATCAGCCTTTTTTATCATTTTTATTATTTCATCAGATTTTCCTTGAAAGAAAAATGGAAAAAACATAATATTTTGATTATCAATATATAAAGTATATAAAGCGTTTAGTGTATTTAATAATCCTTGCCTACCTGCACCCTCATCTTCATAAAATTTATCTAAAGCCAACCTATAATATGAATACAAAGCGTCATGTGCAAGAGCGTACCTACTATTTTGAAGATTTTCAGCCAACCAATAACGATTTCTTTGACCATCAAAAGCTTTCCAACCTAAAATACTTCTATCTTCAGGAGCACTATTTACAATTATATTAGCCTTTTGAAAATTCGCATCTCCTCCCCTAGGTGAAAAAGAATCATTATCTAATCCTAAAATAATTTGCACATAATATGCAAACACAACCGATAAATTAGACGCTAAGGGTTCGGTCCCTTGCATTCTATTTTCATTAAATTCAATAGGCTGAAATTCTACATACCTAAATACTATATCATTATCTTGATAATTCATTAATGCAGCTTGGTATGTGGAATTAAAGATTGGACGAGCGGCTTGAACAGTTAAACTGGCTTTGTACACATTGGCTTCTGTACTAGCTTGAACATTTAGTAAAAAATTACAACTAATCTTTTCTTGTATCCCATAAGCATCGTTTGTCCATTTACGCTTGTTTAGAAAATTGTTTAAAGCAGTTTGTAATGTTACAAAAACCTTTTTATCGATCGAACTGCTTACCTGGCTGGCAACAACAGAAACCCGAGCATTCAATTCTTGTCCCTCAGCAATTGCAGATAAGAATCCGAACATGAGTATTAGAATTGAATTTTTAAATGCTTTCATGGCTGTAATTGATGATGTAGTTAACAATATCTTTGGCAACAAGTGTCTTGGCTTTCAATTCAAAGGGTAGTATTTTTCCAGATTTATCAAAAATAGTAATTTGATTGGTGTCAAAGTTAAATCCAACACCCGAATTTGACATACTATTCAATACAATTATATCTGCGTTCTTTGATTTTAATTTTTCAATAGCATAAGTATGCCCATTGTGTGTTTCTAATGCAAAACCTACTAAAATCTGAGAATTTCTTTTTATACTTCCTAAATGATGTAAAATGTCTATTGTTTTTACAAGTTCTAAAGAGATTTCATTATTCTGTTTCTTTATCTTTTGGTTTTGAATAACAGAAGGAGAATAATCTGCAACAGCTGCAGCCATTATAGCGATATCAATGTCTTGGAAAATTGATTTGCACGCTTCAAACATTTCATTGGCCGTTTCCACTTTAAGTAGTTCAATTCCGCTAGTATCAAAATCATGCGTAACTGGTCCTAGAATTAAAACAACTTCTGCCCCTCTTTTGTAACATTCTCTTGCAATAGCAACACCCATTTTACCAGAAGATCTATTTCCTATAAAGCGAACCGGATCTATTGGTTCATAAGTAGGACCTGCTGTTACAAGAACCTTCTTGCCTTTTAAATCTTGATTTTCAGAGAAATAATCATTCAAATAGTTAACAATTTCTTCAGGTTCCGACATTCGCCCTTCGCCAATTAGTCCGCTCGCAAGCTCTCCTCTGTTTACAGGTAAAATTTGATTGCCAAAGCTTTTTAAGGTTTTAATATTTTTTTGAACCGAGGGGTGGATCCACATATCTTCATCCATTGCAGGAGCAACAATTATAGGGCAAGTAGCAGACAAATATATTGCCAACAAGATGTTGTCACAGGCTCCAGAAGCCATTTTAGACAGGGTATTTGCACTTAAAGGTGCAATAATCATAACATCAGCCCACCTACCTAAATAAACGTGATTTTCCCACTCATTATTTGTAAACAAACCAGTTAATACTTGTTGTTTGGATAAAGTTGAAAATGTAAGAGGAGAAATAAAATCAGTAGAAGCTTTTGTCATAACAACTTTTACCTCTGCACCTTGCTTAACAAGCAATCTTACTAAAGATGCAGTTTTATAAGCTGCAATACTACCTGTTATTCCAACCAATATTTTTTTTTGATGCAGCATATAGAAGAATTATTAAGAAAACTTCACAAAAAAAGCGACAAAAATTTAATTGTCGCTTTTTTAAAATAATGTTGAGCAATTAACTAAACAAATCGGTTTCATTCTTTTTGAAATAAATTTTATCGTCCATAAACTCTTGGATAGCCAAAAGAGCTGGATTAGGCATTTTTTCATAAGCCTTAGAAATTTCAATTTGCTCTTTATTTTCATGAATTTCTTCCAAACTATCAGTATGGCTGGCAAATTCTTCTAACTTATTATGCAATTCTTCTTTCATCATAATATTTATTTGATTTGCTCTTTTAGATATTATGGAAATTGATTCATAAGCATTTCCAGTTTTTGCTTTTATCATAGAAACATCTTTCGTTTCAATGGTATTTGGAATGCTAACACCAACTTGTTTACGTATTTTGCTCATATATTATGATTTTATATTGTTAAGAGATATTGTTAAAAATTGTTCAGCCTCTTTTAGCAGTTTGCTTTCTGGGTATCTATCTTGAAAATCATGAACTTCATTGATTACTTTATTAAAACGTTCCGCTTTTTTTTCATCTATACTCATATTTGCATAATTGAAGTAAGATTTTATGATCATCAATTTATAAGAATCACTAGTAGGGGAATCAGGGTAATTGTTTATTAAAGAAGTAAAAGCGATAGCTGCTGCTTTGTACTGGCCTAAGTTGTAATATAATTCAGCAGATTTTAATTCTTTTTGTTCTAGTTTACGAACAAGCTTATCTATAATATCTTGTGCCTCTTTATTTCTAGCAGATCCTATATGTGTATTTATAAAAGTCTGCATCATTCCAATTGCCTTATTGGTATTGGATTGTTCCAATTCAGGTTTAGGAGATTGTTTGAAATAAGTATAAGCTTCTAAAAACTGAACCTCTTCAGATTTACTACTATTGGGGAACATTTCTTGGAAACCTTTAAAAAGATTTTCAGCATTTACGTAATCGCGTTGTTTGTAAGCACAATTTGCATAATTGAAATATAAAGTTTCAAAATCAGGCGTTCCTTTAAAAATTGGAAAAAGCTCTTCATAAAGCATTTGTGCTTGGCGAAGTTTATTCTTACCGTAATAAGAATTAGCCATTTGCAATTTATATTCATAATCCTTACTCTTCAAAACCTTGCTAAATTTTGAGCAGGAAACCAAAAAAACCATTGCTGCAATTAGCAGTATAATATTCTTACTATTCATAAAAGTTAGCAAAAATACTATTTTTCGCTTTAATTTAATAATTGTTTATAAAATTCAATAGTTAATAAAATAGTAAACCCTCCAATTGGAGGGTTTACTATTTTATTGCACTTAAAATCAATTACTTCTTACGTAAGTTTGGATGAGGAGCAGGAACATTGTTCATACCTTCATCACTGCTTATAGTACCTTTTAAATCAACTGTATTTGGTTCGCCTTCATTCTGTCCATAACGGAAGATGAATCTTTCCAAACCAATACTTTGTTTTTCATGTAAATACTTAATAACAGCATTTACTCTATCCCAACTTAATTGTTGGCTAGATTTTGAAGGCAAACCGTAACCTGTAACAACTACTTTACAGTTAGGATTATTCTTCATTTTATCAGCAACACCATTCAAAACAACTTGAGCATCTTTGCTTAAAGTAACAGCATTTGCTTTGAAACTAACGCTAGGCAAATCAGAGATTGCACAAACTACCGGTGGAATAACTACAATGTTTTTGCAACATTCAGGCTCTGGGCATTTACCAACTCCATCAGCATTTACAGGCTGGCACTCAGTTGGAGTAACCAATTGCTTGTCTTTGAAGTCAGGAACACCATCACCATCTGAATCACGGCTAACACCATGAACATCAACTGGAGATCCAGCTGGAGTGTTAGGCTCATTATCAAATTGATCAGTAATGCCATCACCATCCGCATCAGCCAATACTGGCTTTGGTAATTTCATTCTTTTAGGAGCGTTTACTTCACTATAAATGAAGTTTAAAGGATTTTCCCAATAAAGAGGTTCTACAGACTTTTTACCGTTCTTCTGTGCTTGGGCATTTGATTGTACCAATACCAATGCAATGAAGAAAACTAATGTTATTTTAATGAATTTCATTTTTATCTATTTTTAGAAATTAAAATATATTGATATTTAAACCCAAAGACAAGAAATTGTAATAATCATAATTTCTTGTATAATTAGGATTTCCGAAAGATTGTTCTGCCCACTGTTGTCCATCTAACAAATCATCTCTAAACATAACAATTCTGTCTTCTAATGCAATGTTTATACGCTTAGATATTCTTACAGCTACACCGAAACCCAAAGTTGAAGTTAATCTTGCAGATTTTCCAAACAATTTCATGCCATTGTTTACATCAGCATCAGTTTCGTAAGTGTCATCTAATAAATTCTTTAAAGCAGTTCTTGTAGAATTTCTAGTTGAATAAGTACCAGTAGGGATTGAATTAAAATTATACTTTGCATTACTAGCATTCAAAGCGTTTACTTTAGTTCCATACCATCCTAAACCTAGTCCAGCAAAACCGTATAAGCTAATTTTTGTTTTTGCTTTGTGGAAGCTAATATTTGACACATTCAATACACCTTCAACACTTAAATTATTAACAGTTGATTTGTAGTTGTAAAAAACTTGATCTTTTGCATTAGTTCTTGCACCAGTGCTAGGATTAACAAGGTTAGGTTGATAACCATTTTTCATCCAAGCTGGATTGCTTGAATAATTGTTAGAAGCTCTCCAAGCTTGACCTGTAGATGTACCCTGAGAAAATTCTCCACGAATTGAAAATGAATATCCAAGAGCTTTTCTAACATGCAATCCAAATCCAAATCCTGGATAGTTTGCAGGAATATCACCACCAATTACAGGTGTGCCCAATTTAACGCCTACTTCCCACATATTTCTTGGCTTTGGAGGGAAAGCATACAAATTGTTCATAAATTCATTGTACTGAGGTAACTTACCAGATTGGTAATAAGAAGAATCAGACCAGACCGAAGATTCCTGTGCGAACACAGAGGTAGAGCAAATTAGGGTTATTAATCCTAATAGAAAACTGTACTTTTTGGTTGCCATAATGTTAGGTTGAGTTAATGTTTTTTTTTAAGAGGGTAGTATTTTTCATACGCCCAACGTATAAACGAAACAAAAGTATCAATTGAGACTATTATAAACAAATTTAATATAGTAATGTTACTAATATTTCTTCCGAATTATACTAAAAAGAAATTGACACTTGCTTAATTCGCACATTTATTCATAATTTCGTCTATAATACATGATTTTTTCTGCTGATATCATTTCTAAGGAGCTTGCTATTTTTGAATCTCGGTTCAAAGAATCATTACAAAGCAATGTTCCATTATTAGATAGAATCCTAAAATATATAGTAAAAACAAAAGGCAAGCAACTACGTCCAATGTTTGTTTTGTTGAGTGCAAAATTATCTGGTGAAATTAATGATTCTACTTATCGTGCTGCTTCTTTGGTTGAATTATTGCATACGGCAACTTTAGTTCACGACGATGTAGTTGATGAATCTTTTGAAAGAAGGAATGTTTTTTCCGTATTTGCACTCTGGAAATCTAAAGTTTCCATACTTACTGGTGATTATTTATTGGCAAAAGGGTTGTTGCTATCGCTCGACAATGATGATTTCAAAATACTTCAACTTTTATCAAGGGCTGTTAAGGAGATGAGTGAAGGGGAATTGTTGCAACTTGAAAAATCAAGATCTTTAAACTTAGATGAATCTGTATATTTTCAAATCATCAAAAGCAAAACAGCTTCCCTTCTTGCTTCAGCCTGTGCAGCTGGTGCTTATTCATCTTCACAAAATCTTGAAATCACCGAAAAACTAAGGCAATTTGGTGAATATACAGGCATTGCATTTCAAATTAAAGACGATTTGTTTGATTATGGCACAGATGATGTTGGAAAACCTACCGGCAATGATATCAAAGAGAAAAAACTAACACTCCCTTTAATTTTTACACTCAATAAAGTTGATTCCAAGCTAAAAAAAGAGTTGATATACATTATTAAAAACCAAAACCGTAAAAAAGATAAAGTCAATTTTATTATTGAAACCGTAGTAAAATATGGAGGAATAAAGTACGCTACAGAAAAAATGGATTTTTACAGAGATAAAGCTTTGCAAATATTAGAAGAATTTCCGGCTTCTGAAGTTAGAACTACCCTTACCAATCTTGTAAATTATACTACTATAAGAAAAAAATGATGCCTTTTGAATTTTACTTGAAATAGATTCCGAAATTCGCTTAAAATCAAAACGTTTGAAGATGAAGAGATGGAGATTAATGGAGGCAGATGATTTTAAAGTTCAACAATTACAAAAAGCACTGGGAATTAATTCTATTTTGTGCAAAATCTTGGTTCAGCAAAAAATTACAAATTTCGAAGAAGCCAAAAGATTTTTTAGGCCTTCCCTTGAAGAATTACACGATCCTTTTTTAATGAAGGATATGGAAATTGCGGTTCAACGCATTCAAAAAGCAATTACAACAAAAGAAAAAATTCTAATTTACGGTGATTATGATGTGGATGGCACCACTTCTGTTGGATGCATGTATCGTTTTATCGCTTCTATTTACAACTCTAGTTTTGTAGATTTTTATATACCAAATAGATATCGAGAGGGGTATGGGATTTCATCAGCAGGAATTGATTTCGCCATCAATAACAACTTTACTTTAGTGATTGCTTTGGATTGTGGAATTAAATCAATAGAATTAATCCATAAAGCAAAACAACATCAAATTGAATTTATTATTTGTGACCACCATATTCCAGGAGAAATACTTCCTGAAGCTGTTGCGATTTTAAATCCTAAACAAGTAGACTGTAACTATCCTTATAAAGAACTCTGCGGTTGCGGCATCGGATTCAAATTGATAACAGCTTTATCGCACCGCCTTGGTTTGCCAGCTAGTGCCTATTTGGAATTCCTCGACCTCACTGCAACTGCAATTGCTGCAGATATTGTTCCTATGACTGGTGAAAACAGAACAATTGCTTGGTTTGGGTTAAAAAAAGCAAATGAAAATCCTTGTAAAGCACTAACAACCCTGCTTAATATTAGTAAAATTAAAGAGCATATTCTCATACATCACCTTGTATTTATGATTGCCCCAAGGGTTAATGCTGCCGGAAGAATGGACGATGCCAGAAAAGTTGTTCAATTGTTTATTGAAAATGATGAAGCAGCAGCGAAACTTTTAGCAGAAGAACTTCAATCTGACAATGCAGACCGAAAAATTACAGACCAAGCAATAACCGAAGAAGCATTGAGCCTTTTATTGCAATTAGAATCAAAAGGCAGAAAAAAATCTACTGTTGTTTATCAGCCACACTGGCACAAAGGGGTTGTAGGAATTGTGGCTAGTAGATTAATAGAACAATACCATCGACCAACTATTGTGCTAACAAAAAGTGGTGATACTGTTACAGGAAGTGGTAGAAGTATCCTTGGATTTAATTTGCATGATGGATTGGAACAATGCAAAGATTTGCTCCTAGGTTTTGGCGGCCACTATTTTGCAGCTGGAATGACCCTTTTGCCCGAAAACGTTGAGCTTCTAGCAGAGCGTTTTGAAGAAATTGTGTCCAACACTGTAGAAGAAAAATATTTTACGCCAGTCATTGATATTAATGCTGAAATTTCTTTAAGTGATTGCACAACAAGCTTTTACAACATAATAAAACAAATGGAGCCATTTGGTCCTGAAAACCAGCATCCAATATTTTGTGTAAAAGAAGTAAAAAATGCAGGAAGTAAAATAGTGAAAGATGTTCACTTAAGATTTGTAGTACAGCAAAATCAATCAACTTTTACAGGCATTGGTTTTAATCTTGCCAATAAATTTTCAATTGTAGATTCGGGAAATCCCTTTGATATGGTATTTGCACTTGAAGAAAACCATTGGAATAACAATACAAGCCTTCAATTAAAAGTGATTGATATAAAACCTTCCATATAAATAACTGGGTTTGAAAACTATTGGTTTCAAACCCAGTTTATTGAACTTTTATTTTTGATCCATCAATTCAACATTGCGGTTGATGAAAACGGTGAGATCGTTTCCTTTCAACATTCCTTGAGCTAATAATGCCAAGTCTGCTAAATTGCGCACCATTTTTTGTTGGCGATCACCATTTACTTCTTGTAGGATAGTTTGAATTACAGGGTGGTTGCCATTAACGGTAAGATTTACCTCATCTGGCATACTTGCATAAAATGAAGCACCAGGACCGCTCATAGTTGCCATATCTTTCATTCTACGCATAAACTCAGGACGAGTAGCAACAACTGGAGCAATATCTTTACCCATTCCTTTTACTTCAACGCTGATGTTAACATTTGAAATTTGAAAATCAAACATCTTTTTAAGTTGCTCAGTTTCTTCAGTTGATAAAACTGAATCTGAAGATTCTTGCTTATCAATTAGGTTGTCTGTAATATCTGCATCTACCCTTGTGAAACTCACATTATCCCATTTTGATTCAACACCGTTTATGAATCCGGCATCAACCAAAGTATCCATAATTACTACTTTAAAACCTCGATTTGTTGCGGCTTGGATGTATGCATCTTGTTGAACTGGATTTGTTGTATATAATATTACCAACTTTCCGTCTTTATTGGTTTGCAAACCTTCGGCAGCAGTTCTATATTCTGATAATGTATAAAAGCTTTCTGCTGAAGCATCTTTGAAAATATGGAAATTATTGGCTTTGTCCATAAACTTATCGTCTGTCATCATGCCATATTTCACAAACAATCCTAAACTATCCCATTTTTCTTCAAATCCTTTTCTGTCGTTTCTGAAGATTTCATCTAATTTATCAGCAACTTTTTTTGTAATGTGGCTATTGATTTTTCTTACGTTAGGATCTCCCTGCAAGTAGCTTCTACTAACATTGAGCGGAATATCTGGGGAGTCGATAACACCATGAAGCAACATTAAAAACTCTGGTACAATATCTTTAACCTCATCAGTAACAAAAACTTGGTTGCTGTACAACTGAATTTTATCTTTCTGGATTTCGTAGCTCTGCTTTATTTTAGGAAAATACAAAATGCCGGTTAAGTTGAAAGGGAAATCAACATTAAGGTGAATCCAAAATAATGGCGTTTCGTTGTAAGCGTATAACTCTTTATAAAAATTTTGATAATCTTCTGTGGTTAAATCAGAAGGTTTTCTTTTCCAAGCAGGGTTTGTATTGTTGATTTGCTTCTCCTTGAAAAAGATTGGTACCGGTAAGAATTTACAAAACTTTTCAAGAATCGATTCTATTCTTGATTCTTCCAAAAATTCTTCGCTTTCTTCATTTATATACAATACGATATCTGTTCCACGATTTTCTCTTTGAGCAGGTTCAATTGTATATTCTGGACTGCCGTCGCAGCTCCATTTTACAGCTTCAGTATTTTCTTTATAAGATTGGCTGATCACTTCCACTTGCTTACTCACCATAAAAGCAGAATAGAATCCAAGTCCAAAATGGCCAATTATATTTGCTTCTGCCTGACCTTTATATTTTTCAAGAAATTCTTCTGCACTTGAAAAAGCAACTTGATTGAGGTATTTATCAACCTCTTCGGTTGTCATACCGATACCACGGTCGCTAATTGTAAGCGTTTTATTTGTAGCATCTAGGGTAATATCAATTCTCACTTCACCCAAATCGCCTTTAGCTTCTCCTGTTGCTGCGTAAGTTTTAATTTTTTGGGATGCATCAACAGCATTAGCGATAAGTTCACGTAAAAATATCTCATGATCGCTGTATAAGAACTTTTTAATAATAGGGAAAATGTTTTCTGTTTGTACCCTAATCTGGCCTTTTGTCATATTTTTTTGCTTGAAAAGTTAACAATATTGGTTTTAAAATGCTAAAACTAATAACCAAATGCAGTGCCAAGGGTATTAATATGTCTAAATGACAGAATGCTTTTCCCTTACTATTTACCCCTTATCAAATTCCCCTTACTACTTATGACTTAATACTTATTACTTAATACATATTTATCTTGAATAAATGAAAATTTTTATTTACATTTGCCGCCCATTTCATTATTAATTTAAAACAAGCAGGGAAAATGCAAAATTACGAATTGATGGTGATCTTTACTCCAGTTCTGAGCGATGACGAATACAAGTCGTCTCAGAAGAAATATGTTGATTTTATCGTTTCAAATGGCGGTGAGATTGTACATGAGAATCCTTGGGGACTAAGATCACTGGCGTATCCCATCCAGAAAAAAACGAGTGGTTTATACTGGGTTATGGAATACAAAGCGCCAACCGACATTAATGAGAAGCTTAAGATTCAGCTTCTGCGTGACGAGCAAATGCTTCGGCACCTGGTTATTAGACTCGATAAATACGCCGTCGAGTATAACCTTAAAAAGAGAAGTGGCGTAGCAACGGGAATTGAAAAAGCAGTGGAGGGCTAAAAATCATGGCAAAAGCAAATGAGATTAAGTACCTAACAGCCATGAAAGTTGAAAAGCCGAAGAAGAAATTCTGCCGCTTCAAGAAATATGGCATTAGATACATTGATTACAAAGACGCAGAATTTCTTAAGAAATTTTTGAACGACCAAGGTAAACTATTACCCCGCCGCCTTACTGGTAATTCTTTGAAATACCAACGTAAGGTTTCAGAAGCATGTAAACGTGCCCGCCAAATGGCAATATTGCCGTATGTAACAGACCTGTTAAAATAGGAGGAAGCCATGCAAGTTATTTTAATTCAGGATGTAAACAACCTTGGTGGTAAAAACGAAATCGTAAACGTGAAAAATGGTTATGCTCGTAATTACTTAATCCCAAGTAAATATGCTGTAGAAGCATCTCATTCAAATCTTCAGCAACTGCAAGAAAAACTGAAGCAGCAACTTAAAAAAGAAGCTGCTATGATGGCCGAAATCAATAAGGTTATCGAAAAACTGAAAGAAGGTCCAATTAAAGTTGGTGCCAAAGTTGGTACTTCTGGAAAAATCTTCGGTTCAGTAACTTCAGTTCAAGTTTCTCGTGCAATTCGCGATCAAAAAGGATACGAAATTGACCGCAGAAAAATTCAAATTCTTGAAGAAATCAAAGAACTCGGTACATTTAAAGCCAAAATTGAATTTGGCAATGGTGTAGAAACCGAAATCGAATTGGAAGTAAACAGCGAATAAAAATTTTTCTGTTCCAAAAAATAAAAACCTCCATTAATGGAGGTTTTTTATTTTTACGTAATGAAATCACCAATCTTAATTATAGCAACCCTTTTATGGTTTGCTTGTAATCCCCAAAAACAACAAAAAATATCAAAAATTCCTAATGCACAGTGGTTGTTGTTTACCGACACACTTCCCGCAAAAGAAATCGCTGGCAATTTTAACACTCCCTCAAATTTTGTATTTGACAGCACTGCAATTCAATTGTTTTTACAAACTTACCCATCATTTAGACCCTTCAAATTAGAACTACAAAAATTTTATAGAAAGAGAAACTTTGCATACGCTTGGCATCTCCCCACCGGATTAATTGAACAATCTTATATTTTATACAACAATATTCTTCAGTCTGAAGACAACGGCTTATTTCAAGACATACCTTATGCAGATGCATACAAAAAGATGATGGAAGAAAACAATTCAGAAAACCTCATCTTCAGAGAACTGATGATAACCAATCAATATATCAATTATGCAAAGCAAGTACTGACAGGTATTCCAGAAGCTGGAAGTAAACAACTTGAATGGTTTATTCCTAGAAAAAAACTTAATTATACAGAATTGATAGACACATTAATAAAAAATAAATTTAATCTGCCTAATAAACTTTACTACCCACAATATGGAAAACTAAAAGAAAAATTACATTTTTTTTACTCACTTGAAAAAAATCATAGCTGGCCCATTATTATATTGGAAAGGAAGCGCTACAAACTGGGAGATACTTCTACAGCTATCTTAAATGTTAGAAAGAAATTACTTCTTTTGGGTGATTTAACATCAAACAACAATAGTGATATATTTGATACAGAATTATTAAATGGAGTAAAACAATTTCAAAGTAGGTATGGATTAACCCAAGATGGAATCATTGGCAAAACAGTAATTGAAAAACTAAACCAACCAATATCCAATAGCATAAAACAAATCATCATCAATATGGAGAGGTGTCGTTGGTTACCAAACGAAACTGATAAAGACTATCTAGTTGTAAATATCCCTGAATTTAAACTTTATGTTCATGAAAAAGATGAAATTTCGTTTTCATGTAATGTTGTAGTTGGAAAATCAACCAATAAAACAGTGATATTCAGGGGAATTATGCAAAATATTGTTTTTGCACCTTATTGGAATATTCCTCCAGACATCTTGTCTAAAGAAATTTTACCAGCAATTAGTAGAGATCCCAATTATTTGAGTAACCACAATATGGAGTGGAGTAATGGCAAATTGAGACAAAAACCTGGGCCTCAAAATGCATTAGGGAAAGTAAAATTCATTTTTCCAAACAGTTATAATATTTATTTGCACGACACACCTTCAAAATCGTTATTTAGTGCTGATCGCAGAGCATTTAGCCATGGTTGCATCAGAGTTTCAGAACCCTTAAAGTTGGCATTGTTTTTATTAAGAAATGATAGCAGTTGGAATGAAAATAAAATTTTGTCAGCGATGGAAAGCAATCAAGAAAAATACATCACCTTACGCAATCGTGTGCCTGTTTATGTTATTTACCTCACAAGTTTTGTGGATGAAAAAGGTAAAATTAATTTTAGAGAGGATATGTATAACCGCGATGAGAAACTAAAAGAAATGCTATTCTCTAAAAATCAAGAAAAATTGATTAAATAATTGTAAATAATTTCAATTAACTTTAAAATAGAGATGTATTAGATATCAGGATGTTTACTTCGATAAGATTATTTAAATTTATCAATATCATTTTGGCCTATCCATCTAAAGCTTTAAAAACTATAAAATTTAGGTAATGAACATTTATGTAGGAAACATGCATTTTAGTTTAACTAATGATGATGTATTTAATCTTTTTACGCAATTTGGGTCTGTAGTTTCAGCAAAAATTATAAACGATAAGGAAACTGGCAGGAGTAAGGGATTTGGTTTTGTAGAGATGGAAAACAATGAAGAGGGCAAAGCAGCAATAGCTAGTTTGAACGAATCTGAAGTTATGGGTCGTAAGCTAATTGTAAATGAAGCGAGGCCACAAGAACCACGCTCATCATTTGGTGGAAATGGCGGTAATGGTGGAGGTGGATTTAAGAAAAGGGAATTTGGAACTGGAGGCGGCGGCGGTTTCCGTAGCAATAGTGGTGGCGGAGGTGGTTTCCGAGGTGGAAATGGAAGTAGCGGAAATTATAACAAAAGTAAAAGCGATAGATTTAACGAATATTGATTTTCGCTTTTAAGCTAATATCTTTTGATTTATTTTGAGTGGTTAGTATAGTGCAATGCCTTATTAACCACTTATTTTTTTTAATTAAATCAATACCCATTACCATCATTGCATTGTCCCAAGCATCTGCCGTTATTGCGTTTTCTGCAATTACGGTAACTGCAATAATTTTGTTTTTTATTGGGAATCCTGTTTTGGGATTAATAATATGCGAATAACGTTCCCCATTATAATTGAAAAATTTTCTGTAAACACCTGATGTAGTTATTGCTTCATCATTCAATTCAATTATAGAATTTATAGGATGCCAATCACCTGCAATTATTTCTGTTCCCTCAACTCCTACTTTCCAAGTTTCTCCAGAAATATTCTTTCCTAACGCCTTAATTTCACCCCCGACTTCCACCAAATAATCCTTAATTCCTTGTTCTTCTAGAAAAGAAGCCACTACATCAACAGTATATCCTTGTGCAATTCCATTACAATCTATTTGAACACCTTTTTTTATAGACAGCAAACTATCATTTTGAAATACCAACTTGCTGGAGCCTATAAGCTTCAAAACTCTTTTAATATCTCTATCCGCAGGTATTGAAGTGAAATTTTTCTTTACTCCAAATCCCCACAAATCTACCAAAGGTTTTACAGTAATATCAAAAGCTCCACCACTGATTTTATTCACTTCCAAAGACTTTTCAACCACCTTACGCAAGTGAATATCCATCTTTACTTTACCATTCACATTAAATTGGTTGATTAAAGAATTTGGATAGTATAGAGATAAAGATTGGTCTATTTCACTAAAAATACTATCAACAGATTGTTGCTTAATTATACTATCCATCCCAATATACTTTATGGTATATGTTGTTCCTTGAGCTCGTCCTTCCAAATGGTATTGTTGATGAAATTCAGGAAATAATAATATACACAATGAAATCAATTGATTGATAACCATTTTAATAGATTTAGAAACAAACATATCGCAAAGAAACAATACTATCTAATTTCTTCAAAGAGAAAATTACCAAAATTTTGTGTTTAAATAATCAATAATACATCTTTAAAATACCTAAAAAAACACGTTTTAATACCTTGATGTCGGCTTTCGGTTCTTCTACCTTTGAATTCAAAGCATAAACATAAAAAATGATTAAAATGAATACAGAAGAATTAATGCATCCAGCAATTATGCTAATTGCTACAGACATTTTAAAGAATGAGCAATTGGTTTCAATACAAATGATTCCCCATCATTCATTGTTGTACAAGGCACAGGAAATTTTGGTAAGCTTTTATGAAAAATGGAATGAGGCAGGTAGGAAAATGCATTTTACTGCCACATATCTTCTAATTGCAATTGAAGGAATAACAGAAGAAAAAAAAGATGAATTCAATATTGGGTTAAAAGAAAAATTAATAAGCATGAAAGGCATCGCTCCTAGAATAATTGAAATTATTTTTTTAGATCTAGAAAAAGGTAGGACTGGTATAGGTTTAAATTTGGCAGACCCTAAGGATCAATGGGTAAAATTTATATTTGATCCGTCTTTCTTTAAGAATATGTCTAAAGAGGAGTTAGCGAATTATCCATTCATTAAAGAGGCAATTGAGAAAACAAAAAACTCAATACCCACTGAAGAAGATTTAATCGAACAAGAAAAATATAGAGAATGGGTAAATTCATTCAAAACAAAATAAATAAAAAGATTTATTAGTTGAACTTCTTTAACTTATGCAAGATTTACTATAAAAAAATTTTAAACCTAAAAATTATATTTGAAGTGAGAAATATAGTTCTTTTTATTACACATTTATTATGTTTAATTATAACTGCAGAAGCTCAGGATTTGAATTATCAAAATAGAATTGAATCAACAATTGAAAAATCTCCAAAAATTATTCAATTGAATCCTACAACGAAGCTTTATGATTATGAACTGACTTATTTTTCAAGAATTCTCGTTTCTACATCACAATTGGGGATTGGAGATACAATTATAATAAGGTTAGGGGAGAAAATCACAAATTCAAAAACGATAGATAGAAATCCTGGAGGGAATATTAGATATTATGTGGATACAATAATTAAGACACCACAAATGCCGAATATAGTTTATTCACCAATAAAGAAATCTCTTAAAAACACTTCTGGGAATGCAATAAAACTTCCAGCATCTGCAGGAATTTTGTTGCCATTTAGATATGTCGAAATTGAATTGGTTTCAGGGGAAATAAATCCATCTATTGAAAGAGAATATTTTTATTATCATTTCAACAATAATATATCAAGATTTACGAGTTCAGATTCTGTTTTAAATGCGGTGTGGCAATTAAGTAAACATACCATCAAAGCCACTTCGTTTGCAGGTTTATATATTGATGGGGATAGAGAACGTATTCCATATGAAGCGGATGCGCTCATTAATCAATTGTCGCATTATGCGGTAGATAGTGTATATGACGAGGCAAGAAACACCATTGAATATTTATTACAGCACCCAACTTGGCCAACAGAATGGCATTTGCAGATGCACCAAATGGTTTGGAATGATTACTTGTATACTGGAAACAAAAAACTATTTGAAAAGTATTACGATTTATTGAAACAAAAAACACTATCAGAATTAGCAGGTGAATGCGGATTAATCAGTACAACTGCAAAAGAACAGCCTAAACAGTTATTGATTGATTTACACTATAACACATTCGATAAAAAAGAAAAATTGAGAGATATTACAGATTGGCCACAAGGGGGCAATAAAATAGCAGGCCCATTATATAGTGGAGAAGCTGATAGTTTTGTATTTTGTTCTTACAATAGTGTTGTTAATGCATTTTATTACAAGTCTTTGAAAATAATGGAATCTATTGCAGGAATTTTGAATAAAAAAGAAGATGTTCAATATTTTAAAACAGTTTCAGAGAAAGTACATAAATCTTATTTGGAAACATTTTATGATGTTTCAAGAGGGGTTTTTAAAGATGGGGACACAACATCACATTCAACCTTACATTCTAATTTTTTTGCGTTATTTGCAGGATTGGTAAAAGAGGAAGCAAAACCAAATGTTTTAAAGTATATAAAATCTAAAGGAATGGGTTGTAGTGTATATGGCTCTCAATTTCTTTTAGATGCATTATATGATGCAGGTGAAACTGATTATGGTTTAAGCTTACTGACATCAATGGGAGAAAGAAGTTGGTATAACATGATAAAATCAGGTGCAGGAATGACAACTGAAGCATGGGATTACAAGTTCAAGCCCAATTTAGATTGGAACCATGCTTGGGGTGCAGCACCTGCAAATATCATTTCAAGAAATATAGCTGGCATAAAACCCATTGAAGCTGGGTGTAAAAAAATTATAATTCATCCACAACCTGGTAAACTTTCATTTTTTAATGGAGAGTTCCCCTTACCTCAAGGTGTTACCAAGATAAAATACCAACAAAAAAATGATGTTGATATCTATTTAATTAATATTCCGCAAGGCATTAATGCACAATTTGTTTTAGACATTCAAAACAATAATGAAACACTAAGTATAAACAACAAGTTCCAAAAAGATAAAAAAACTAAAAATCAATGGGTTATAAAAAATCTAGAGGGCAATATTAAAATTGAGCGAAAAAATAGAGGATAATGGATAATGGATAATGGTTAATGGTTAATGGTTAATGAATGTAAATTTCTAAATAAGTTAGTTGTATTATCCTGAAAATCATAAAATCCCGTACACCCAGATTCGGGAAAAAGGGCTACTAAATTATTTACAAGGCAACCCTAAATTAAATAAGAATTAAGATTTAGGAATCCAGAATCAATGTCTTAAATCCTAATTCTTAATTCTTAAATTCTAACCACAATTAACTAACAACTAACCATTAACAACTAACAACTAAAAAAAAATCCCCTGATAAATAAATTATCAGGGGATTAAATAAAAATGGCACCTACCTACTCTCCCGCGCCGCAGCGCAGTACCATGGGCCATAAGGGGCTTAACTTCTCTGTTCGGAATGGGAAGAGGTGAACACCCTCGGCATAAGCACCATAAGATCTTTGTAAGTTATTCACTCACGAGCTCTTACGCTCTAATATCTTGACACGATGGAAAAAGTTGTAATACGATTGTTTAAAAATTAAAGCTTACGGGCAATTAGTACTACTCGACTTTAGTGTTACCACTTTTACATCTGTAGCCTATCAACGTAGTAGTCTACTACGACCCTTAAAAGAAAACTCATCTTAAGGAAGGTTTCACGCTTAGATGCTTTCAGCGTTTATCCTGTCCGTACATAGCTACTCTGCATTGCACCTGGCGGCACAACAGATACACCAGCGGTACGTACGCTCCGGTCCTCTCGTACTAAGAGCATGTCCTCGCAATTTTCTAACGCCCACCACAGATAGGGACCGAACTGTCTTGCGACGTTCTGAACCCAGTTCACGTGCCACTTTAATCGGCGAACAGCCGAACCCTTGGGACCTTCTCCAGCCCCAGGATGTGACGAACCGACATCGAGGTGCCAAACCTCCCCGTCGATATGAGC
>CAMBYC010000057.1 GCA_945871875.1 Sphingobacterium thalpophilum | reverse complement strand
AGCTAGGGGCTATTGAAAGAACAGTTACATCCTGTAAAATAAAATCCTGCAAATCCTAAAATCCTGTAAATCCTGATTCTGACAATAACACTTTTATCACATTCGCTTGATTATTGAACTAAATGCAAACAATCCTTAAATCTTTTAATCAAGAAAATCAAGGCTAAGAAATGAGTTATGAGTTATGAGTTATGAGTTGAGAGTTATGAAAAACTACTTGGGAAGATTTCCACATTAGCTTCAACTTATAATTCATAATTCATAATTTATAACTCCTACTGTGCCAACGATATCCTAACCTGCAACCCCGC
The DNA here is from genome assembly GCA_945871875.1 of Sphingobacterium thalpophilum. GTDB lineage: Bacteria > Bacteroidota > Bacteroidia > Chitinophagales > Chitinophagaceae > Pollutibacter. Next base: position 20,348 of record CAMBYC010000057.1, on the reverse strand, counting down.
CCTTGTATTTACCATGGGTGCTGAACTTGAAATGTAAGGCGTTACCCTCCGCTGGTCGAAATAAAACTGGATACTTACCCGATTGCTCATTACATAATCGATTGTTGGCTTTATGGTAAACACTTTTTGTCCACCAGTTGCTGTTGCGTTGGTTTGATCTAACCTACTATTTGTATTTACATCGTCCCTAAAGCTCAAATTCAATCCAAAACTTATGTCATGTTGCGTTTTGGTAGTGTCTTTCGACTTAAATCCTAAATTTAATTTAAGGTTAAATGGAAGCTTCACATCCCGCTTTCGATACTTTGCACTAACTGTTATTTCTGTTGAACGCACTTCACTCAACTGATAATCTATTAAACTTAAACTCAATTGCCTACTTTTCCGATACTCAAACCTTCCCGAAATTTGACTTTTTGTAGAGAAATCGATTCCAGCTAGCGGACTAAACTGCTCTGATATCGAAATATTAGGAACTAGAAAATAAGGGATAAAATTACCTGATATAGTATCTACAAAGGATGGATAACCCAAAAAAAGTCTGTCTTGAAACAACAATGCAGAATTGAAACTATTCATTCCCAATGTGCTGGTATAACCGTGCGTAAGTGAAATATTGGTGAATATCTTTGCTAAAATTGGATAATTGGTTAAACCATTATAGGTTAATCTCCAATTGGGCCTTGGAATAAAACCACTAAACGGATTTGACTTTACAAAGTTTCCGTTCTCTGATTTAATTAAACCAATAGTTTTGGGATCCTTGTTGGTGTAAGCGGCTATAAAAGCCGGTATCAAAACATCTTGTGCATATCTTCCATAACCTTTATAATAGCCATCGGCACCAATTTGATTGCTGTAAGGATTTTTTGATCCCAATCGCTGCGATAAAATAATCCGATTGTCTTGAAACCTTTTAAAAGTTTCACTTAGATTATTTGGATTTACCTTTTTAAACAGGGTCTGAAATGATATAAAACTGATACTGAACCCGCCTGATGCATACGGACTCAAATTGGAAAACTTACCAACTCCAGAAGTGTCTTTGAACAATGAACTGTAAGTTTTGGTAAAGGTTTTATCTAAATTGATGTCGATATTTACGTCTTTAAAGGGTTCTACACTGGCAGTTATAGCAAAACGTTGGTCGTAGGATTGTCTGAATAAACTGTTGAATAGTGTGTCTTTCGACATTAATCCTTTTGAAGCTGCCCGATACAACCATAAACTGTCTGGCTGCCTACCAAATATAAAATCTAAACCTGGTGCGTTGCTGCTAAAGTTTTGGCCAAAATGTTGGGTTGAATCCATATAGCCGGGAATGAATGTACTAGACCCTTCACTATAGTTTGCTCCTACCCTTTTCACCGCCATCATCATTTGAACAATGGTTTTTACCGCCCTATTATTTGTAAAGGTAGATTGAATCCATTTGTTCTTTACTAAAAAAGCTGGTTTTAAAGAATCTTTGGCTGTCAATCGCTTCTTTGCAAATCCCAAAAAGTTAGTACGGTTGTTTTTATGAAAGGTATCTACCGGCAACGGCTCTGAAATATATGGCTCATTGATTCGAGATAGTAATTTAGACTTGTTGTACAATTGCTGAAAATTAAACTCTGCAGTTGCTCCTTTTGAGTTGCTGTTTTGAATCGTATTTCCAAGTTCCACAGCCAATCGCGATGCACCTATCCAATTGTAAGTGGTTCGATAGTTTACATTTGTATTTATCCAATCCAACAATGGAATAACATTGGTTGGAATATTGTAAGTAAAATCAACAGATTGATTATAGATTGTATTTCTTCCTCCTTTTAGTAAGTTTCGCAACAAAGAATCTTTCTTTTCTTGGGTATCGATTCTGCCAAAGGGTTCATCAATACGGGCATTATTGGTTGCTTTAAAATCTACATTAAAAGATTTGGTTAAATCCCAACGGAGGTTATAATTGCGATCAAAAACAAAATACTTATCATAAGTTTCTGGAATTTTAAACTTACCTCCTCCAACATTTCTTGGACGAACGGCACCAAATTGTCTTCTCAAATCCCATCTCGAACTCAACAAGTTGGGTTTTAAGTTTACATTAAAGTTTTTAAGGAAATTAAGGTATTGGGTTTTCCACTTTATGATTTTTTTTAATGGTTCCCAATATTTGGCTTGATTGGAATACGTATAACCCAAGCCACCCTGTTGCTTTCTCACATCATTGGATTCAATGAGTGGATTGTGTTGGTAGGTTTGGGTAAACGAATAGCTAAAATCAAAGTTAGAAGGACTCCATAAATACGTTTTCTTACCTGGAGCCATTCGAACATTGGTGAAATTATATGTCCGAATACTGGAAAAGTCTATGCTTTCATTTCGGATTGAATCTCTTCTACTTCCTGCTGCACGAAGTTTTTCATTCAACAATACGTCTTTGTCGTACGGATCGTATTGAGGTGTACTTGCCATTTGAGAATAATTGGCAAAAAACGGAATATCTATTCCCCAACTCTTTGGAAGTAGTTTTCCCAATTGGAGATTTGTAGAAAAATCAAGCTGGCGGTAATCATCACGATAACGCTCATTTACACGCTGCTCTAATGTTCCAAATCCTTTAGAATGCAGATTTCCTGCTAATGAAATGGTTCCTAAATCTGACAATTGGATATTAACTTGTCCTACCGCAGCCCATGCACTGTTTTCATTTATACCAGACAAACGGAGCTCATTGAACCAGACTTCTGTACAAATCGGCTTGCCAAAATCTCCATCATTTTTATTTTCAATTCCTGCCATTATGCCCCTAATTTCTCCCAAATTGGGATTTCCCATAATAGAATATGTTTTTCCATTGATGGTTTTGCGAAACATTACATTAGGACTGCTATTGCTTAAGTTTCTATCTGTTTTTAAATTGATTAAATCTTGTAACTCAAAATCTAAATTGTTGATCTCTGGCCAAATGATATCAGGATTTGTGGTTCCAAATGGTGTAACTTTAAGTGGATATTTGATTTCATAAAAGTTATTGATAAAATCACTTCCTATCCGGATAATTGCATAAATTTCACCGTCTTTTATAGGTTCCTGTCCTTTTAAACTTTCAGCATGAATAAACATGGACACCTTCTTGTATTGGCGCAAATCATAATTAAGGTTTTTAAACACCCCGCGAGAATCGCCATCTGAAAGGTTACACAATACCATACTCATGGACTGCTCATTCTGCAATATGTTAATACCTCCATTGCTTAAAGATTGTACCCGCTCAATACCCGGTGGAACCCTGTATGGTATTGGATCTCGCTTATCGTTTTCTTCAATATTAACTGCCGTAACATTAAAAGTGGTAAATCCATTGGGATCTATCAATTCATATTGCCCTAAACTATCAATTACATAATTGAACCTGCGCCAATTGTTGCGTACCAATTCCAACTTACCAAAACGCAAAACTGTAGAATCCAAAAAATCTGTCATAAACATCCGCATAAATCGGATTGATTTAAAATCTGGAATCTGACCAACTTTAGTATCGTATTTGGAAATAGGCACTCTAAACTGGTACCAAAGTTCATTTTCTTTAGTTCCATTTGCCAAAGTAACGGTAACTGTTTTTCTATCAACGATGAAATTTTGATCTATTTGCATCGAAGGATGATTAGGAGGTTTGATGTCTATACGATATTGAAAATATTCTTCATTTTCGTTGAGCGTATTGTCGCGATTTAAATCTTCCCCATCCGGATACATTGTAAAGGCCGAGGCAAATTGAGAGGTGTTGGTTGCTATTGGCGAATTGCCTTGCGGGCTGTTGATATTTTTATACCTTCCTAGTATGCCAGTATTTTGTTGGCTATAGAAATCGTCTCGATAATATTTAAAGTTATCAGATGAGGGGTCTTCAACAACTTTTTGATAAGCAGCAGAACCGGCACCCAATTTTTGCTGCATGCTCAATAAATATGGTGCTCTTACCCTAGTTTCTGCAGAATCTGTTAATCCGTCGAAACCAACATCTTGATAAGGGCGATCGTTAGGATCATTGCTAAAAGCCTGTGTTACTTGAATTGGATTGAGTGGAATTTTACCCCAATTGGATGTGGTAATTGAAGAAGGAATGGATGGAGTTGGTAATCCGTTTTCATAAAACCGCCTTGAATCTTTCAATATATCTTCTGAAATATTTCCTAGGTTGAAGTATAATGTTCCTCCAGCTTGATTGGTTTTTTTAAGAAAAGGATCCAACATCCAAAAGTCGATGTATTCGATATTAGCTGTTTCAAAATCTGTTTGATCAATATTGCGCATGATGCCACCCCAACGCTTTTGAGGATTCAAAAGCTTTCCGGTAGGGTCAATATCGATTGCATCATAATTGTATGGACCCTTGTCTTTAGGGAAATATGAAAGGTCAAAAGTTACCAGCTGGCTTTGTCCAAAATCTGAGGTTCTTTGTGGAAATATTTCTTGTTGAGCAACAGAACGAACCCGAGGGTCAGACAATTCGTCTAGATTTCCCCGTACAGGGTTGTTGATGTTTCCTCGATCTTGCAAAACGGGTTCTATATTGTACCAAGCAATTTTCGCACGATTTTTACCGTATTCTAAGTTGTCAAACAAACTTGCTTCTGGAAACATTTCCACCCCGCTTTTGTTTCTTGCACCCTTTGGAGTGGAAGCTAAAGTCCAACCAATTATTGGAAAACGCAAATCTATACTGGCTTTTGTTCCCTCAAAATCATCTAAATAAATCAATCCATTTGCACCAGCTCCAATTTGTGGAGAATGCCCTGGTTTCAATTGAGCAAATTCTCCTGATGCACTTATAGATGAAGTACCGCTTGGTGTATAAAATGGTAACTTATCTAAAAACTTGTTTAATCTTGGCAATTCACTCTGATAACTCAAATCCAATCCTTTCATTGAATTGCTAATAGGATCTGCACCATATTCGGTTTTGGTAAAAAATGGACGTTCACTTAGTTTGACCATCGTACCTCCAATGGTCAATTTCTTGTTCACCAAATAATCCCAACGCAAACCAGTGAAATTCTTTTGTTGCACCCCAAATGTAGAATTGTTTTCAAACTGAACGTTTATTGGCAATCCCGATTTTTTAATCGCTTCATTGATTACCCGAATGGTTCCACCAATATAATCAATTGTGTAATCAATATTTTCCTGAAGAACTTGTCCTCCAGCTGTAACCGTTACCGAACCTTGAGGCACGTTGAAAGCATTTAGGGAAATATCACCAGTTCCACCCGCAGATTTTGCTGTTCCTTTAAATACATATCTGTTCAAATTGGCATAAGTCTGGGCTATCGCTTTGATGGTATCATACAAAGGATAATACAAATATTTTGCACGCAGGGAAGTGTTTGTGGTAAAAGCATATTCTAAATCTTTACCAAATGGCTCAAGCACTGGAAAAATAATTCTGCTTTGCGAAGAAACTACCGTGAATCCTTCCACATAATCAAATACCCCGTCGGGTTGTGGATCGTTTTGGTTGTTCAATCGATCTAAATTAACCAATGATATCAATGGAACACCCGCTTGATCACCTTCAGGCAAATAGCGTTTTTCTCCCCCACCTGGTTCCTCATACAATACATTAAATTGAAAATCTTGACGATCGAGTTGACCAAACCCTACGCTGTAAATGTTTTTCATCATCAATCCCCAAATGGGTAATCGTGTTCGTGGAGATGTTGCTTTTAATAATTTTAGAAACAAAACTTTTTGAACCCCTGATGTTGAATCAACAGGAACATCCTGAGAAAATTCTCCCACTTGATAAATCTTTCCGTTTACTGCATACTGATACGCTACCGCAAGTACTTCATCAGCTTGTAATGTTATATTTAAAGATACAAATCCGAGTTGCTTGTGATAGCTGTATTGAGACGAATCTAATTTTCTTGCAAAGGTTTTTTCAAAATCTTGCACGGGTTGAAGTCCCATTCCCGATAACTTATTCACAATTAGAGCAGGATTTCTGCTTGCTTGATCTTGTACCAACTTTGTGTATAAATCATTAGAACCATTGGTAGGATATGTTCCACCATAACTATTGATGATTGGTGATTGTTGGTAAGGTGTATTTTCACCCAAATCCATCAACCCCACAATGTCGCGGGTATCGGTTGTTGTTCCTGTTCTGTTGGTAACCCAAACCTCCATACGCATAATTTGGACAGGAGAAGTAATTACCGGCAGCTTTTTCATTGCGGTATTGTATTGCTTCTTAAAATATTGGCCAACCAAGAAATGTCGATTTTCCTCATAAGCATCAGCTTTTAGGGCAAAGGGTTGTGAGCTGCTACCTCCTTGCATACCTAAAGATTGACGCTGAGAACGCTGATTTGCAAATACACTTGTAATAAAAAGCTTGCCGAATTGCAATTGGGTTTTTATACCAAACAATTGTTGAGCACCTGGAATCAAGGTTGCTTTGGAAGAAAATGAAGTATTACCTACTTCAATTTTTTTAAAGATATCATCTGCCCCACCTGTAAAATCAAGTTTTAGCTGGTTTTCGAAATCGAATGTAGATAAAGTGTTGTAGCTGATGGGCAATTTCATTTTATCGCCAATATTGCCAATAACATTTAAGTTGGCGTTCATGTCGAAATCAAAACCACCATTTTTGCGAGATCTTTCTGGCAATGTTGGATTTTTAATATTTTGACCTTGATAACCAGCAATAATATTCAACTCGCCTTGAGGACGTATATCAATTTTACCATTTCCGAATAAACGATTAAAAAGTCCCTCGTGAATTTTCAATAAAGGTTTTTGTGAATGTCGATTTAAGGCAGTAATTGCATCAGCTCGATTGCGGAAATAGTCGTTTTCCATTTGACGGGATTTGATGCGGAGGTATTCGTCAAAAGTTAAACTGGTGGGTTGTCGAAAATACCTGGTTCCAATTTTCTCGTATATATAATAAGATTTTGTTTTAGGATCGTAAGAAACGGAATCTTTTAAATTGGAGGGATCCTTTAAATCAAAAGCATTTCTTGAGGGATTAGAGATTTTATCAGCCCGCCTATCTAACAAAGGATAACGCAGGGTATCGTTTGAGGTTGCATTCAATGCTTTTGAACTGTCTGCTGATTTTTGGGCATAAAGAGATGTGTACCCAAAAAGGCAGAAAAAAATGATTACAATTTGATTAACAGGAAACTTCAGCGTCAATGTCCTTAAAATTAGTAAGTAGAAATAGAATCAAATAGCTTGTAATGATTTTTTAATAAGTTGTTCTAAGTTAAGGGTTGAATCTGTAGCGGAAACTTTTCTGAGAGCAGCTTCTGCCTGTGGTCTGGAAATTCCCAAAGCCATCAAAGCATTTAACGCATCAAGTTCTAAGGTATTGTTTTTTAGCGAATTTGTTGCATGATTTACATCATTTTTTCCCAATTTATCTTTCAATTCAAGGATAATACGTTCAGCGGTTTTCTTTCCAATCCCTTTAATGCTTTCCAATACTGAAGTTTGTCCCATTTGAATAGCCCTAATAATATCTTCTGGTTTTAGAGAAGACAACATCATTCTTGCAGTAGATGCTCCTACACCAGATATTCCAATCAATTGAAGAAACATTGTTTTTTCAGCCATATTTACAAAACCAAAAAGCGTATGACCATCTTCTTTAATTTGTAGATATGTAAAAAGTGTGCCATTATCAAGATCTTGAATTGCAGAATAGGTATTTAATGAAATATTTACTTCGTAGCCTACACCATTGATGTCGATGTAAACCATTGCTGGAGATTTGTAAGAAAAATTGCCGGTAAGGTATGCTATCATTTTTCAAATTTCATTGAGTAAACTTAAAATGTTGATTGGAATGAATCGCCAAAACCAACTTAGATTTTAAAGTTTGCGTTACAAAATTACAAAATTTGAAGACAGCATACTCAATAAATGATATTGAAATTCAAACAAAAGATCTTAATTGATATTGAATAATTGACAAAGAAGAAAAATCTACTTAATTTGTAATCTCCCAACTTTAAACATCAAATACTTTAAGATGACAGATTTGTTTTTTTCAAGAAGAAATTTTATAAAAGATAGTGCAACAATAGCAGCAGGAACAGGACTTTTATCAGCATTACCCTCTGTTTTGCAAGCATCAACTATAAAAGCAGCTGCCAGAATTAAATTTTCGGTTATAGCTATAAATCACGGACACATTTATGGAATGATAAAAGCGGTTCAAAATGGAGGAGGAGAAATGGTGGCAGTTTATGCTAAAGAACCAGATTTGTTAGCGGCATTTGTTAAGCAATATCCAACAGTAAAAGTTGCCAAATCAGAGGCAGAAATACTTGAAGATGAATCTATCCAATTGATTTTAAGTTCCGGCATTCCTGTTGAACGTGCTCCATTGGGAATCAAAGTTATGCAACATGGTAAAGATTTTATGGTAGATAAACCAGGAATCACTTCTTTAAAACAATTGGCAGATGTTAAAAAAGTTCAACAAGAAACCAAAAGAATTTATTCAATAGTTTATAGCGAACATTTTGACAATAAAGCAACTGTAAAAGCGGGTGAATTGGTAAAAGCTGGAGCAATTGGAAAAGTTATACAAACCATAGGACTCGGTCCACATAGAATGACGCCAAAATCAAGGCCCGAGTGGTTTTTTGACACTAAAAACTTTGGCGGCATCATTACAGATATTGCATCACATCAGTTTGATCAATTTTTATTTTTTACAGGTTCAACAAAAGCGGAGATTGTTTCTTCACAAGTAGGAAACCTTTATCATCCAGAATATCCAAATTTTGAAGATTTTGGAGATATCACCTTAAGAGGCAACCATGGAATGGGCTATATCCGTGTAGATTGGTTTACTCCAGATGGATTGGATACTTGGGGAGATGGACGCTTAACCATTTTGGGAACAGAGGGTTTTATTGAAGTAAGAAAAAATACAGATATAGCAGTGCATAAAGGAGCTAACCATCTTTATTTGGTAACACAAAAAGACACCACTTATATTGATTGTAATAACATTGAATTGCCTTATGGTAGACAATTGGTAGATGATGTAATCAATAGAACTGAAACAGCAATTAAGCAAGATTTATGTTTTCTTGCTACAGAGTTGGCTTTAAAAGCACAATCCAAAGCACAAAAAATACAATTGGATAAATAAAAAAAGGAACATTATTAGGAATTAAAAGAGAAGTAGAATAAGGCACAAAGTTGTAAAACTTCATGCTCAACCACTTATACTGCCATAATTTTACTAAATTTGACTTTTAAACAATTTTTTGCTGATGAATACGAAGATTACTGCTGCGATAACTGCCATTGGTGCATATTTACCCGATTATATTCTTACAAACGCTGAATTGGAAAAACTTGTAGAAACCAATGATGAATGGATACGCAGTAGAACAGGCATTTCAGAAAGACGAATTTTAAAAGGTGAGGGTTTAGCCACTTCAGATATGGCCGCACCAGCATTGATTGATATTTGCAAAAATAGAGGCATTTCGCCAGAAGAAATTGATTGTGTGATAGTTGCAACCATTACACCAGACATGAATTTTCCATCTACTTCAAATTTGACTTGTTTTAAAGCAGGTGCAACAAATGCGTGGGGTTTTGATTTAGGAGCTGCTTGTTCGGGTTTTTTGTTTGCACTAACAACAGGAGCTGCTCTTATTGAAAGTGGCAGGTACAAAAAAGTGGCTATAATTGGCGCAGATAAAATGAGTGCCATCACTGATTACACAGACAGAACAACTTGCATATTATTTGGGGATGCAGCAGCCGGAGTATTGTTGGAACCAAATACTGAAGGCAATGGCGTTCAAGACAGTTTATTAAAATCAGATGGAATTGGAGGAAAATACCTCAATTTAAAAGCAGGTGGATCTTTGCTTCCTGCCTCACATGAAACAGTTGATAAAAGGTTACACTTTTTGTTTCAGGATGGACAACCTGTGTTTAAGTTTGCGGTTGTTGGTATGGCAGATGCAGCTTATGAATTGATGCAACGCAACAATTTAACAGCAGATGATATCAGATGGTTGGTGCCGCACCAAGCCAATAAAAGGATAATAGACGCAACTGCAAACCGCATGGGTTTATCTCAAGATAAAATCATGTTGAATATCCATAAATATGGTAATACAACCGCTGCTACTATCCCATTGTGTTTGTGGGAATACCAAGACCAATTGGCAAAAGGTGATAATATTGTTTTAGCAGCATTTGGAGGAGGTTTTACTTGGGGTTCTACTCTCGTTAAGTGGGCATATTAGTTTCAGCTTTTTATTGTTTAAAATTTTTTATGGCAGATAAAGATTTCCCGATAAGTGGTTTTAGTTCATTGGCAATACACGGAGGTCATGAACAAGACCCACGTTATGCCCATCTTACGCCAATTTATGCTACATCAACTTTTGTTTTTGATGAAGCAGAACAAGGAATGAGAAGATTTAGTGGACAAGAAAAAGGCTATATATACTCACGTTGGGGAAATCCTACTTTCAGTGAAGCGGAAGAAAAAATTGCTGCAATGGAAGCTTTTGGTTTACAAAATGCACAAGGCGAACCATTGCAACTCAAAGCAATTTTACATGCATCAGGAATGGCTGCAATTTCAACATTGTTTCTATCAACTTTGAAGCAAGGGGATAGTGTTTTATCACACTTTTCATTATATGGTGGAACAGAAGAAATTTTGCACAAATTATTGCCTGAAATGGGCATCAACCCTATAATTGTAGATTTAAGAGATCTCAACAAAGCTGAGGACACGTTGAAAAACAATCCTTCAATTAAAATGCTTTATATCGAGACACCTGCGAATCCTACAATGCAATGTGTAGATATTGAGGATTTAACCAAATTGGCAAAACAATACGGCAAATTGGTAGCCTGTGATAATACATTTGCAACACCATTTCTTCAACAACCATTTCAATTTGGTGTGGATTTTGTAATGCATTCAACTACAAAATTCCTAAATGGACATGGTACAGCAATTGGGGGTGTATTGGTAGGAAAAAATTTAAATTTCATGACCACATTTGGCACAAAAGTACATCGAATGTTGGGTGGCAATTCCAATCCATTTGATGCCTTCTTATTGGTAAATGGAATGAAAACACTTGAGGTAAGAATGGAAAGACATTGCCACAATGCAACTGATGTTGCTGGATTTTTAGAGCAACATCCTGCAATAGCTAAAGTCAATTACAATGGACTCCCCTCCCATCCTGATTATGCTATTGCATTAAAACAGATGAAACACCCCGGTGCAATGATGAGCTTTGAATTGAAAAACGGTTTACAAGCCGGAATTGATTTCTTGAATAAATTAAAACTTTGTACACGCACAGTTTCTCTTGGCACCTGCGACACGCTACTTTGTCACCCAGCATCTATGACACATTACGGCGTTGCTCCAGAAGCCAGATTAAAATATGGCATTACCGATGGATTAATCAGAATGAGCATCGGAATGGAGAATATACAAGATATTTTAAACGATTTGGAGCAAGCACTGGGATAATGGTTAAGGGTTAAGGGTTAATTAATTTTATATTTACCAACCCAATTATAACCATTAACCATTAACCATTAACCACTAACTACTAACTACTACCATGAAATCCTTCCTCATACTTCTTACAGTTTCTATTTTATTCTTCTCATGTACCAATACAGAAGAAAACCCAGTTTTAGTAAAAGATTATTTTAACTACGGAGAAAAGGGTTTAAAAACCGGCGGAGTTGCAATGATTCCAATTAAAACACCGATTGGGACTTTTAAAGTTTGGACCAAAAGATTTGGCAACAATCCAGCTATAAAAGTTTTGCTTCTTCATGGCGGTCCTGGATCTACACATGAATATATGGAAAGTTTTGAAAGTTTTTTTCCTCAAGAAAATATTGAATTTTATGAATATGACCAATTAGGGTCTTATTATAGTGATCAACCCACAGATAGTAGTTTATGGACCAATGAACGCTTTGTTGATGAAGTTGAACAAGTAAGATTGGCATTAGGTTTGAATAAAGATAACTTTTTCTTATTAGGTAATTCTTGGGGTGGTATTTTGGCAATGGAATATGCACTAAAATATCAGCAAAATTTGAAGGGTTTGATCATCTGTAACATGATGTCAAGTTGTATTGATTATGGAAGATATGCAGAAGTTTTAATGCGTCAAATGGATCCGAAAATATTAGATACACTTAAAATATTAGAAGCAGTAAAAGATTATAGTAATCCAAAATATACCGAATTACTTACTAAACACTACTATAATTTACATATTTGTAGATTATCAGAATGGCCAGAAGCCGTAAATCGGTCATTCAAACACATTAATCCTTCAGTTTATATATTAATGCAGGGACCATCTGAAATGGGAATATCAGGAAGACTAGCCAATTGGGATATAAAAAATCGTTTAAAAGAAATAACTGTTCCAACTCTAGTTGTTGGTGCTAATAACGATACTATGGATCCTGAGCACATGAAATGGATGAGTTCACAATTTCCAAAGGGACAGTTTTTATTGTGTCCAAAGGGTAGCCACATGTCAATGTGGGATGATCAAGAACATTTTTTTCCTGGTGTAATTAAGTTTATAAAAGCCGTTAAATAGTTTACTAAAAAATATAAGTATTGCTTTGGTTAAGGATTGAATGAAATTATTTACCAACTAATTTTTACTTCAAACCTACCCTCTCCTACCTTAAGTTGTGTACTTGCGGCATTACTAATACATAAGGATAGTCCCTCATTTTCTTTACCAGGAGGAATATTTCCTAAAACTTTAGCATATATCGTAAGATTAGAAGACAACGCAACAACTTTCACTATCGTTCCAGGTGCTAAAGAATTCATCAATACATAATATTTCCCATCACTCCAACCACTATTGCTTTTAAAAATATCAGCTGTGCCATTTAAGTTATTAAGTACTTTACCCTTGGTTTGACTATTGTATAAGCCAATAAAAGCACCCTCAGATCCAATTACAATTTTTGAGTTTGTTGGTTCAACAGCTTTAGGGATTGTTTTTTCAACTTTTGTAATTGGCTTTTCGGTTGTTACAACTGGATTTCCATTAGTTACCAATTGTTTTTCAGTATTTATAACTGGTTTAGTAGGATTATTGATTGTTTGTTGCGATTGTGCAATCGGATTAGATTGAACTGCTACCGCTTTTTTAGAATTAATGGAATCTGCTTTTGGCAAAACGGTTATTTTGGATATGTTATTTGTAAGCGTATCTTTCTTAATTTTCAAAAATCCAATTACAATTAAATTTCCCACTTTTACATCATCAGAAGTCAACTTATTCCATACTTTAATACGATCTAACGGTACTTTATTATAAAGTTGGCTAATTCTGAACAACCCTTCTTTTTCTGAAATCAAATGATATGCAGGAATTAAACCATCTTTTGTAGCTATTTTTTCTGTTTGAATAAAATTGTTACTATTCAATGGAATTTTAATTTTTTGGGTAATTGCTAAACCCATATCCAAACCTGTTTGATTAGTCGAAACCAATTCTTTAGGGCTGGTAGAATACATTCTGCTTAAACTATACCAATTTTCTTTTGGGGCAACTACATGGTAGATATAAAATAAATCCCCTTCATGTTGAACAATCAATTCTTGTCCAAAACTTTTGTTCATAATATTAACCAAACAAATAAAAGCAATAAGAATTCTCATTTACACTAAATTAAGATTTTAAGATACGCCAAGATGCTGGATAATAATTATTAATTCTGTTGCCAAGGTGTTTAATCAATCCCAACCTCAACAAGTTGTATCTAATTACATACCAACCCTTAATAAAGTCTCCTCGATTAAACTCTTGTTTTCTCAAATATTGCAATGCTTCAAATTCATCAACTTCAAAAAATGGCAAATCATTTCTGCAATAATTGCTAAGAATTAGTTCATGTTCTGGAATAAACTGGTTTCGAATTACAGTTCCAGCCAAAACACCAGATTTCCTGAGGTGTAAAAACTGTTGTAAGACTTGTATTTCAGGTGCAATTATTTCAGGTAAAACCATTAAAGAGTCATTCTTTTTAATTACGGTTATTCCATCTTGATTAACCCATTCTTTCAAAAGAGCAATTTCAGAAGCATTAGCAATTTCTAGCTTTTTTTCAGGAAACCAAGCACTTGATTGGGTTTGAATTAACCTAAAGCATGCAATAAAGAAACCTTCCCCATTCGTTTTTCCTGGAAAAAATCGATAACCAATGCCACCCATGTCACTATGTGTTTCCACAATATTCCAAGAATCTTGAAGTTCAACTGCAACAGGTTCAAATACAGCGTGTTGCATCAACCAATCCATAATATCCTCATTCTCTTCACTTGAATAAGAGCAAGTTGCGTAAACAAGAATTCCACCTTCACGCAATGATGGCAATACATCTGCAAGAATCCTTTTTTGTCTTTCTGCACAAAGTTTTACATTATTTTCCGACCATTCGTCAATTGCTTTAGAGTCTTTACGAAATAATCCACTGCCACTACAGGGTGCATCAACTAAAATGGTATCGAAATAATCTTTTAAAGGGGTAAAATCAGCGGGGTCATTGTTTGTAATTAAGACATGTGGTGCACCCCATTTTACAATATTTTCATACAATATACTTACACGAGTTTTAATCAACTCATTAGCAATCACCATTTTAAACTGTGGCAATGATGCCAATATTGTAGTTTTTCCACCTGGTGCAGCACATAGGTCTAGCACTTTTAATCCTGACTCCTGCACTTGAATTGTAGATAAAAGATAGTGCAAAAACATGCTAGATGATTCTTGAACATAATAAGCCCCTGCGTGAATAGCAGGATCAAAAATGAATTTTGGTCTTTCTGTTAAATAGAATCCATCTTTACACCAAGGAACTTTAGTAGATAATGGGAGATTTAATGATTCTAAATTAAAATCATTTAGTTTCTGTTGGTTAAATCTTATTGAAACAGGTGCTGGTTGAGTATGTGCAAAAAGAAAAGTTTCTAAATCAAATCCTTCAATATTGGCTAATGATTGTAATAATTTTGAGGGTAATTCTATCATCAATTGACAATTATTTCAATAGCCTAATGGCTGATAATTTGAAATCAACATCAATATTTCTAAAAGATATTACCATCAAATTTATTAGCTATTTTTAATTTCATTTAATAGATCTTGAATAGCTTTTTTAGCATCTCCAAACAACATTGAAGTTTTTGGTTGGTAGAAAAGTTGGTTTTCGATTCCTGCATAACCAGGTTTCATACTTCTTTTATTTACTATAATGTTTTTTGCATCTTCCACTTCTAGAATTGGCATTCCATAAATTGGTGAAGTTGGATCTGATTTTGCAGCGGGATTAACAACATCATTTGCACCCAAAACTAAAACTACATCGGTAGATTTAAACTCGTCATTAGCCAATTCCATTTCCAACAACTTATCATAAGGAACATCAGCTTCGGCCAACAATACGTTCATGTGTCCAGGCATTCTACCAGCAACAGGATGTATTGCATATTTTACTTCAACACCTTTGCTTTCTAATAGTTTTTCCAATTCATGACAAGTATGTTGTGCTTGAGCAACTGCTAAACCGTAACCAGGAACAATGATTACCTTGTTAGCATAATTCATTAACATTGCAGCATCTGCAATTGAAATTTCTTTGTGTTGGCCACCGCTTGCTGAACTACCCGAAGTAGAACCTGTAGTTTTAGAACCAAATGAGCCAATCAAAACGTTTTGTAATGAACGGTTCATTGCAGTGCACATTAATATCGTCAGCAAAGTACCAGCAGCACCTACTAATATACCACCGGTAAGCATTACTTGGTTATCGTATAAAAATCCACCCGTAGCAGCTGCAACCCCAGTAAAGGAATTCAACAAAGAGATAACCACAGGCATATCTGCACCACCAATTGGCAAAACAAACAGAATACCATAAGCAATTGAAAGTGCAAAAATTAGATAAAACAATCCTGCTGAACCAACACCACCTGTGTATAGAAAATACCCTGTTACACCAAAAATCATTATTAAGAAAGCAATATTTACAATATGCTGCCCATTAAAAACAAAATCTTTAATCTTACCATTTAGTTTACCCCAGGCAATAATACTTCCAGCAAAAGAAACTGAACCGATAACCAATCCTAAAACTATCGATAAAACAGTGCCTGATGAAGTTTCTCCATGCAAATGATTAAATTCAACGATTGCAATCAATGCAGCACAAGCGCCCCCCATTCCATTAAACATGCTAACCATTTCAGGCATAGCAGTCATTTTAACTCGCTTCGCAATTAATGTTCCAATTATAGTACCCAATATTAATCCTCCAAAAATCCAACCGTAATTCCCGAGTTTTTTGCCTTCATTTTCATATAAAAAAATGGTTGCAAAAATAGCAATTGCCATTCCAGCTGCTGCAATCAAGTTGCCTTTTCTTGCACTTGCAGGATTGGATAACATTTTTAATCCAAGTATAAAAGAGATAGAGCCAATTAAATAAGCAATTGTTAATAAATTAAGTCCCATATTATTGTTAGGTAAGAAGGTTATTTTTTCTTTTTAAACATTTCAAGCATGCGATCGGTTACTACAAATCCACCTACCACATTTAAAGTTCCCAATACAACAGCAAGGAAACCCAATATTAAAGCTGGAATATTATTAGCCGCAGCTTGTCCCATTACTATTATTGCTCCTATAATTACTACACCGTGGATAGCATTAGCTCCGCTCATTAAAGGTGTGTGAAGCACACTTGGAACACGTCCAATCACTTCTGCCCCAAGAAACACTGATAATATTACTATGTAAATGATTTGTTGGTGCAAATGAATAAATTCAAAAATCTCATTCATATTTTATGGTTTTAAACGATCGTGAACAATTGCATTTTCATGCGTTATACAACAGCCTTTAACAAGATCATCTTCAAAGTTAAGGTTGAGGTTTCCTTCTTTATCCGCGATCAATGCAATAAAATTTGTTACGTTTTTAGCGTATAACCTACTCGCGTCTGAAGGAACTGTTGCGGGAAGATTACTGTTGCCGATAATTGTAACGCCATTAATTTGAACGGTTTGGTTGTTCAAAGTGTGAGGAGTGTTTCCACCTGTAGCTGCCGCCAAATCTATAACTACAGAACCCAATCGCATAGATGCAATCATTTCAGCAGTTATTAAAATCGGTGCTTTTTTACCTGGAATTTGTGCAGTAGTAATAATTACATCTGCTTTTTTAACGGCTTCTGCAATTCTATCTTGTTGCTTTTGTTTGTATTCTTCTGTTTGTTCAACTGCATATCCACCAGCTGATGATGCATCTGCAGCACCTTCTACTTCAACAAATTTTGCACCTAAACTCATTACTTCTTCCTTCACACTTGGGCGTGTATCAAACACTTCAACAACTGCTCCAAGTCTTTTAGCTGTAGCAATAGCTTGCAATCCTGCTACACCTGCCCCTAAAATCAACATTTTGGCAGGAGGAACACTCCCTGCTGCGGTCATCAACATAGGAAAATATCTTGGGAATTGTGTTGCAGCTGTTAAAACTGCTTTATAACCTGCAATATTTGCTTGGCTAGACAATACATCCATTGCCTGGGCTCTTGTTGTACGAGGCAACATGTCTAAACTAAATACAGTTAATCCAGTTTGAGCAAATTGTTGAACCAATTCTGGTTGCATTAAAGGTGCATATATACCAATAAAAATCTTTCCAGATTCAATTGTAGCTAATTCTTCTGGTGCATGAATGATGAGTAAAACATTATTTTTTTGAATCACTTCGCTTCTTTCACAAATACATGCTCCTGAAGCTAAATATTGTTCATCACTATTAAAAGATAATGCACCAGCATTTTTTTCTATGCATACTTTATGACCTTTTTTTACCAAAACAGCAACAGCATCAGGGCTTAAAGACACCCTTGTTTCTGGAGCCAATTCCTTAAGAACGCCTATATTCATAACTTATTTATTCTACTAAAGTCGCTAAATTAACGAATCAAAAACGAATAGTGAAATTTTGTTTTGCCTTAAACTCATCTTTTATAAAAACAAAACCCAAAAAAAATACATCAATTGTTAAATTCACTCGTTTGTCTTTTTTTATTTCCTCCCAAACTTCTTCCATTTCACAACTCCAATGTATATCATCAAATATCAAACAAGTATTTAAATTGCAATATTTTAGAACCTGATTAAAATAATTTAAAGTGGGTTCTTTTTGGTGATTTCCATCAATGTAAACTAAATCGATATTGGAATTTGATTTCAAAATATCCGAAAGGGTATCATCAAAATTCCCAGTTACCACTTTTACATTTTGCAATTTCATTAAATTAAATTGCTGAGATGCAAATGCCGCAATTTGAGGAGCTCCTTCTAAGGTTATTATAGATTCTAAATGAGGCGACTGAGCTAAATAGCAGGTTGTAACTCCAAGAGATGTGCCGAGTTCAACTATATTTTTATAATTATAAGTACTAGCAAATCGGTACAACAATTTCGAATACTTTGGAGATTTTAGTGCAGATTTAGCAATATTAGAAATTTGTTTTTGCTTGATGCTGTTATCTTTTCCGCCAGCCCCAAGATCTACTACTTCGATGTTGTCAAAATTATTTAATAACCTTTTGCGATAACTTTCAGCATTAATATACACGGAATATTGATTTCTATCCATCAAAACTTCTCTAACAAATCGATATACAAAAGGAGAATGGATTCCATGCCCCCTCCCATTTTTTGAAAATATCAAATACTTTAAATATCTAAAACCCAACTGAAACAAATTGTACTTCATTTTATACGCTCCCAAATTTCAAAATTATAGGGATAAACATGTTTCTCTGAAACTGGAAATTCTAACGACTGTACTTTTTTCCATTGCAACAAATCAATTGATGGATAAAAAACTTCTGCATTAGGAAATTCATTTAGAACACGAGTGAGGTAAATTCTATCTGTTAATTCCAAAGATTGTTTATATATCTCCCCCCCACCTATAATAAAAACCTCTTTACAATCGGTTTCTTTTGCCATTTCAATTGCTTGATGAAGTGTTGAAGAAATTTTAACCTTTGTATCTTGAGGATTAAAAGTTAGATTATTTGTAAGTACGATATTAAATCTTCCTGGCAATGGTTTTCCAGCTATGGAAGTATACGTTTTTCTACCCATCACCACAGGCATTCCCCAGGTGATGTTTTTAAAAAAACGCATGTCATTGGGCAGATGCCATAACAAAGTATTATTCATCCCAATTTCATTATTGAGTCCCATCGCTACTACATGTGATATTTTCATTGGAATAGTTTAAACGGCTACAGGTGCTTTTATACTTGGGTGGGATTGATAATTCTCTAATGAAAAATCATCAAATTGAAAAGAAAATATATCCTTAACCTCTTGATTAATTTTCATTTTAGGCAATTGAAATGGCTCACGACTTAAAAGTAGTTTTGCTTGTTCTATATGATTGCTGTACAAATGAACATCTCCAAAACTATGAATAAATTCACCCGGCTGCAATCCGCAAACTTGTGCCACCATTAATGTTAACAGAGCATAAGATGCAATATTAAAAGGTACTCCAAGAAAAACATCAGCCGAACGTTGGTACAACTGACAACTCAATTTTCCATTGGCTACATAAAACTGGAAAATGGTATGACAAGGCATCAATGCCATTTTCGGTAATTCTGCTACATTCCAAGCACTTACAATTAAACGTCTGCTATCTGGATTTCGATTTATCTCTTCAATCAACCAACTTATTTGATCAATGGTAACATGATCGGCACCTTCCCAACTACGCCATTGTTTACCGTAAACCGGGCCTAGATTTCCATTGGCATCTGCCCATTCGTCCCATATTTTTACCCCATTTTCTTTCAGGTAAGCAATATTGGTTTCTCCTTTTAAAAACCAAAGCAATTCATGAATGATACTTTTTAAATGTAACTTTTTGGTAGTTACCATAGGAAATCCTTTTCCCAAATCGAAACGCATTTGATAGCCAAACACACTGATGGTTCCAGTGCCTGTTCTGTCTTGCTTTTCTGTTCCAGTTAACAATATATGCTTTAACAACGTTTGGTAATGTTCCATTAAACTTAAATTATAATTAAAATTTACTTACATTTCAATCAATACTTCATCGGAGATTGTATTTTTACGATATTCCTCAAATCGTTGATTTATTATTTGCTCAAGTTCATTAAATTTGATTGTTACAGTTACAGAAGTAATTGATAATGGAGTACCATACATAGAAAAATTACTCTTCATCAAGAAT
>CAMBYC010000056.1 GCA_945871875.1 Sphingobacterium thalpophilum | reverse complement strand
AAAAATTTATCTACACAAGTGATCACCAGTATTTTAAATATGAATATGCCGGTATTAGATATGAAAACTAATTTCTATCCTAATCCCATGAAAAGTAAAAGCACACTTGAATACAATTTGCCAGAAAGCGGAACGTTATCTATTCATGCATTTAATTTGCAAGGGCAGAATTTGGGTATTTTATATAAAGGTTATCAGCAGAAGGGATTCCATAAAATCATTTTAAACAAAAATAATTTAATGAGCACCGCAGGTGTTTATTTTTTAACTATTCAATTAAACCAAAAACAAAAATTCCAGAAAATTTTAATTACTGACTAACAATTATTAAAACTTGAAATTTAAATTTATGAACATGAAAAAAACACTTGTGGTTTTACTATTTGCCATAATAGGCATTTCGGTATCTGCCCAAGATCGAACAGTTACTGGTAAAGTAACTGACACAAGAGACGGAACTCCTTTAGTAGCCGTATCGGTTACTGTAAAAGGAAGTAATAAAGGAACTGTAACTGCAGCGGACGGTACTTTTTCCATCAAAGTATCATCTACTAAAACAACTTTAGTTATTTCTTATTTGAACTATGTAACTAAAGAAATTCTACTTGATTCAAAAAATATTGTAAACGTTGCTTTAACACAAACTAGTGATCAATTAAATGATGTAGTTGTGATTGGTTACGGTTCAGTAAGAAAAAAGGACTTAACAGGATCAGTAGCTACAATAACATCAAAAGATTTTATCACTGGTGCTATTACAACGCCCGAACAATTAATTGCTGGTAAGGTAGCCGGTGTATCTATCACTAGTAATAGTGGTGCTCCTGGTTCTGGAAGTACAATTCGTATTAGAGGTGGTGCTTCTCTAAATGCAAGCAACGATCCTTTAATTGTAATTGATGGTATGCCTATTGATGGTGGTGGAATTTCTGGTCAAGCTAATGCTTTGGCCTTAATTAACCCTAATGACATTGAATCTTTCTCTGTATTAAAAGATGCCTCTGCAGCTGCAATTTACGGTGCAAGAGCATCTAATGGTGTTATTTTGATAACTACTAAAAAGGGTAAAAAAGGTGCAATGAAAGTTGATTTTTCTACTCAATTTAGTGTTGCAAACATTTCTAAGAAAGCAGATGTATTTAATGGAAATGAAATTAGAAACATTGTTATTGCAAACGGAACTTCAACACTTAAATCTTTATTAGGTGTTTCAAATACTGACTGGCAGGATCAAATCTATCAAACAGCTATAAACAACGATAATAACATTAGTATTTCTGGTGCAGTTAAAAATTTACCCTACAGATTTTCTTATGGTTACCTAAACCAAAGAGGGGTTTTAAAAACCGATGAATTAAAAAGAACTACAGTTGGTTTAAACTTGAGTCCAACATTGTTGAATAATCATTTGACAATCAATGTAAACTATAAGTTATCAATGAGTGAAAGCAATTTTGCTGACCAAGGAGCAATTGGTGCAGCTACATCATTTGATCCTACTCAATCTGTTAAAAGCAATAGTAGTAGATTTGGTGGTTATTGGGAGTGGTTAGATCCAACAAGTTCTACAGGATTAAAATCTTTATCTCCTAAAAATCCATTGGGATTATTAATGCAAAGACAAAACAGTAGCAATGTTTCTAGACAAATTGCAAGTGCATTATTTGACTATAAAGTACATTTCTTGCCAGACTTGCATGTAGTAGTAAATACCGGTTTTGACGTTGCAGAAGGAAAAGGAACTAACATAACAAACGATAGTGCTGCATCTACATATAAACGATTTAAAGATGCTAGTAATAAATTTCATGGCGGGGTAAACACTCAATATCTTCAAAAAAGAAGCAATAGTTATTTGAATGCGTATTTAAATTATGCTAAAGATATTAAAGCTATTGGCTCAAGATTGGAATTGGTAGCAGGATATGAATATCAAGATTATATGACTACTAACTACAACTATAGTGATTTAACTTACAATAAAACAGTTGTAAACTCTCCAAACTTCGCGTCAAATATCCCACAATACAAATTGATTTCTTATTTAGGAAGAGCAAATTTGAATATTCTTAATAAATATGTTATAACTGCATCCCTTCGTCAGGACGGATCTTCAAAGTTTAATCCAGACAATCGATATGCATTGTTCCCTTCTGCAGCTATTGCTTGGAAGTTGAATGAAGAAAAATTCTTACAATCATCAAAAGTAGTTTCCGACTTGAAATTAAGAGCTAGTTATGGTGTAACCGGGCAACAAGACGGAATTGGTTTCTATGACTATATTTCTTATTACAATTTAGGATCTAATTCTGCACAATATCAATTTGGTAATAGCTATTATCCAATATTTCGTCCAAATGGATATTATTATAACAGAAAATGGGAGCAAACAGCTACAGCCAACGTAGCTTTAGATTTCGGTTTATTTGATAACAGAGTAAGTGGTACAATTGAAGCTTATAACAGAACAACTACCGACTTATTGAACGAGATCAACCAATCTGCAGGTACTAACTTTAGCAATAAAATTGTTGCTAACGTAGGTAGTATGGAAAACAAGGGTGTGGAATTAACATTAAACTTCCAACCAGTTAAAAACAAAACTACAACTTGGGATGTATCACTAAATGCTACATACAATAAAAACCAAATCACTAAATTAACTATATCTGACGATCCAACTTATTCTGGTGCGAGATATGGTGGTATTAGTGGTGGAACGGGTAATACTATTTTGATCCAATCAGTTGGATACAAGAGAGGTTCTTATTTTGTTTACAAGCAAGTGTATAATGAGGCCGGAAAACCAATTGATGGTTTATTTGCTGATTTAAACAGAGATGGTATCATCAATGAAAAAGATTTGTATCAATATAAAGGAAATGATCCTCAACTATTTTTTGGTGCAAGCTCAAGTGTTTCTTACAAAAAATGGAATGCTGGGTTTGTTTTACGAGCAAATGTTGGTAACTATATGTATAACAACGTTGCTTCAAGTAGTGGTACTTTAAGAAACATTTTAAATCCAATTGGTTACATCAATAATGGATCAAGAGATTACTTAACATCTGGATTTAGTGGAAATGGTTCCAATTATTATTTATCTGATTACTATGTACAAAACGCATCTTTCTTGCGTATGGACAATATCAATTTTGGATATAATTTTGGGAAAGTTTTACATAATAAAGCTAACTTGAGAATTAGTGCAAATATCCAGAATGCGTTTATTTTAACTAAATACAAAGGCTTAGATCCAGAAGTAAATGGAGGAATTGATAATAATTTTTACCCTCGTCCAAGAACTTTTGTTTTGGGTTTAAACCTTAATTTCTAAATCATTCCTATAAATACAAGAAAATGAAAAATAACACATTAAAAATAACAATAGCCACGGTGTTTTCGGTATTCATATTGGCTTCTTGTTCTAAGCAATTAGACTTGTTGCCAACCAATGATATTACCTCTAATCAGGTATATAAAGATGCAACAGGCTACAAGCAAGCCTTTGCAAAAGTTTATGCAAGTTTTGCATTAACGGGGAATAATGGTCCTGCAGGTAATGGTGATATTCAAGGTATTGATGAAGGTACTTCCGACTTTCTAAGATTGTATTGGAAGGCACAGGAATTGAGCACCGATGAAGCAGTAGTTTCATGGGGTGATCCTGGTATTCAGGATTTCCATAACATGAACTGGTCTGCAAGTAATCCGATGTTAACCGGTTTATATTACCGATCATTTTACCAAATTACTTTAGCAAATGATTTCATCAGACAAGCTTCTGATGCTAATTTATCTACTAGAGGCATTACTGGTGCTGATGCAGACAATATCAAAAAGTACAGAACTGAAGTGCGTTTTTTAAGAGCATACCAATATTCAATTTTAATGGATTTGTTTGGTAGTGTTCCGTTTGTAACAGAAGCCGATTTGTTAGGTTCGGTGTTGCCAAAACAAAAAACCAGAACAGAATTGTTCACTTATATTGAAACGGAGTTAAAAGCAATTGAAGCAGATTTAGTAGATGCAAGAAAAAATGAATATGGAAGAGCTGATAAAGCTGCTGCATGGGCATTGCTTGCAAGAATTTACTTAAATGCACAAGTGTATATTGGTACTGCAAAAAATGCCGAAGCAATTACGTATTCTAAAAAAGTAATTGATGCAGGTTTCTCTTTAATTAGTGATTATACTAGATTGATGAGAGCAGATAATAACTTAAATACTTCAGAATTTATTTTAACCATTAACTATGATGGTGTAAGAACACAAAACTGGGGTGGTACAACCTTTCTAACTCACGCTCCAATTGGTGGTTCTATGACGGCAACAACTTTTGGTGTTGATGGAGGCTGGGGTGGTTTAAGAACTACTAAAGCTTTTGCTGATAAGTTTACCGATATAACTGGTGCAACAGACAAACGTGCTCAAATTTATACAAATGGACAAAGTGCGGATATTAATGACTTAACTAAGTTCACAGATGGTTATGCGATTACTAAATTTAAAAATATTAAGGCGGATGGTTCCGCAGGATCAAGTTTAGTTTGGACAGATATTGACTTCCCAATTTTTAGATTAAGTGAGATGTATTTGATTTATGCCGAGGCAGTTACAAGAGGTGGAGCAGGTGGTGATGCTACTACAGCTCTAGGTTATATTAACACCATGCGTCAAAGAGCTTATGGCAATACTTCTGGAAACATTACTAGTGCTCAATTAACTACCGACTTTATCTTAGATGAGCGTAGTAGAGAATTGTATTGGGAAGGATTTAGAAGAACTGACTTGATCAGATATGGAAAATTTGTTGAGTCTACTTATTTATGGCCTTGGAAAGGGGGTGTAAAAGGTGGAACCAGTGTTGATGCATACCGAAAATTGTATCCAATACCTTCAGCAGATATCTCTTCCAATACAAATCTTAAACAAAATACAGGGTATTAATCCCATTGTTAAAAGTCAAAATAAAATTATATGAAAAAATATATTAAATCATTATTGTACTTGAGCATTGCGATAATATTTTTTGCTTCATGTGAAAAAGATGAGGCAAGAGATATATATAATGGCGGAACGGCACCAGTACTAACTGCATCTGCAAAGGATAGCATCGGTTTAAATTTCAATACCGAAAATGATAAAGCAATTACGATAAATTGGACAAATCCAAATTATAAATTTGCATCTGGTATTAGCTCTCAAAATGTTTCTTATACTTTAGAAATTGATACAGTAGGTGCTAATTTCAATGGTCCTAACAAAAAAACGGTTTCAATTAGTCAAGATTTATCGGTAACCTATACACAGAAAGCGTTTAATATCTTAATCTCAGACTTAAAAGTGAAGCCAGGGAAAGTAGCTCAATTGGAAATGCGTTTGATTGCTTCTTTAGGCAGCCCAGCTACTAATTTAATTTCTAATAAACTAACATTTAAGGTGTTGCCATACGCTCCTCCACCTAAAGTACCAGTACCAACTGCGGGAACATTATGGGTTACAGGAGATGCATTTGCTTCAGGTTGGTCTAATCCATTGGGAGCTCCTTTTAATGTAAGTCAAAAATTCACAAAGGTTTCTGATACTCAATATGAGTTGGTAGTTGCCTTCAAAGCAAGTGGCAATTATAAAATGATTCAAGAGAATGGTGTTTGGGGTACACAATATCATAAAGTGAGTGGTGATGCTTATTCCGGTATATTTCAAAAGAAAGATTCTGATCCAGGTTTTGATGCTCCTGCAGTTGCCGGAAACTATAAAATTGTAGTTGACTTCCAATCTGGCACTTATACCGTAACCAAACAATAAGTTGTATTAAAGTAAAATATTTAATTATGAAACAAATACTAAAAAACTTTCTATTTATAGCTTCACTTGCAATTATTTTAGTTGCGTGTGAAAAAAAAGAACTACTTACTGTTTTTAATAATGGAGTAAGTGTTACACTTCAATCATCTACAACCACAATTGCACCAAAAGTAGCAGACTCATTGTCTACAGCAGTTACTTTTAGTTGGTCTAATCCCAATTATGCAACCGATTCTACTAGGGTGAAATATGTTTTACAAATTGATTCAAGTGGACGCAATTTTTCAAATGCTACATCAATTGTATTAATAAGTAAATCAAACTATTCATTTATTGCAAAAGATTTAAATGCAATCTTGTTATCCCTAGGATTTAAATACAATACTACTTATAAAGTAGATGTGCGTATTGTAAGTTCTTATGCAAACAACAACGAACAATTGACATCTAATGTATTGATTTTGACAATGACTCCTTATGTAGTTCCACCAAAAGTTACTCCTCCTACATCAAAGGCATTGTTCTTGGTAGGTTCTGCAACTGCAGGTGGGTGGAATAATCCGGTACCATTGCCTACACAGCAATTTACTAGAGTAGACTCCGTTACTTACCAAGGGAAATTTTATTTAAAAGGGGGGCAACAATACTTAGCATTGCCAGTAAATGGTGATTGGACCAATAAATATTCTGTTGCTGACAATTTGAAGTTTGGTTTAGCGAATGGTGGTGATTTTGGCTTTAATTTTAAAGATAACTTCCCTGGCCCAGCAGTAACAGGGTTGTATATTATTAAATTAGACTTCCAAGCAGGTAAATTCACGGTTACTTTAGACAAAGAATTTGCTAATTTATATGTACCAGGTGATTACCAAGGTTGGAATCCAGGGGCTGCATCAGCTTTGGCATCAACAGCTAAGGATGGTAACTACTCAGGTTATGTTTATTTTAATGGAGCTAGTGGATTTAAATTAACAAACCAGCCAGATTGGGCTGGAACAAGCTATGGTGACGGTGGTGCAGGTAAGATTAGTGCAACCGGTGGTAATTTGAGTGTTGCAAGTGATGGTTATTATTTAATTAATGCCAACACAGTTACCAATGCATATTCTATCACGAAAACCACTTGGGGTGTTGTAGGTGCATTTAGTGGATGGGGTGGTAATCCAGACACTCAGTTAACTTACAACAATGGTAAGTGGACTGGAACATTAACATTAACTGCTGAAAGCGAATTGAAATTTCGAGCTAATAGTGGGTGGGATATTAATTTAGGAGATGATGGTGCAGATGGAGTATTAGAAGGTGGTGGTGCTAATTTAAAATATAGTGCTGGTACTTATAGCGTTGTATTAAATTTAAGCAACCCAGGTTATTACACTTATTCTTTCACTAAGCAATAGTAGATTGGTTTAGATTTTGTAAAAGAGGCTGTCTCAACATTTTGAGACAGCCTCTTTTAATTTAAATTCCAATTAACCCAAATTTCAATTTATGGCGTTGTCTGCAGCATTTGTTTTGCTAACCTGAGCATTCACTAGCAAAAAGCAAAGCCTAAAATAATAGAATAAAATAATTGATAGTCAAAGTATTATAATTTAGGTAGATAGAATTACGCTATAGAAATAGATAAATAGGTTTCTTTTAATGCCCAAAAAAGGCAAGTATAAATGCCCAATTGGGTAATATTTAAAGAATGACCACGAAGTGGTCAAATATACATAGAACAATTATTCAATTGAAAACGACTCCGAAGGAGTCAAATAGCACATAATTCTATTTACAACATAATCATTGAATAAAGTATTAGACAGATGCGACTGCTTCGAAGTCGTAGTTATAAAAATGGATTATCTATGTATATTTGACCACTTCGTGTTTATTAATCAAATAATCTTAAAAAATTATATAATTTTAATTAAGGTTTAGTCTTAAAAATAGTAGCCACATGATTTTTTCTTTATTTATGACAAACATTTTACTACAGAATATTTGCAGCAACCAAACCATATTCAGAACCAATATCCTTACTTGCAAAAATAATTTTTTTAACTACTATCATGAGTAAGTACAACATTCTGATAATTATAAGTTTTTTATTTTTCTCTTCTGCATTTGCTCAAGTTGCCTCAGATACTACAAATATTGAATGGAAAGAAGGTTATCTAGACATTCATCATATCCTTACTGGTAGTGGAGATTGTGCATTTGTAGTTATGCCTGATGGCACCAATATGATTGTTGATGCCGGAGATATTGGAGATAGAAAACTGCGAAAGTTTGGATATCCATTAAAATCTACCAATCAATATCCAAATGATTCCATTACTGCAGCACAAAGAATTATACAATATATCAGACAAGTTTATCCCAAATACAATAACCCAATCATTAACTATGCGTTATTAACGCATTATCATGATGATCATATCGGTGGAATTACGGCAAATACAAAAGTTGCTGCTCATGGTGGGTATAAACTTTCTGGGATAACAGAATTGGGAGATTCTTTACGCATTAAAACTTTAATCGATAGAAATTATCCCTATTATGATTATCCAACAGACCTAAGCATTGCTTATCAAGATGAACCCAGCATCTTTTTAAACTTAATAAAATTTATAAGTTATCAGCAAAGGAAAAATGGTATGGAAGCTTCGCAATTGTGGCCTGGCAGCCGTACTCAAATCATTTTGGAAAATAAAATGTCCAGTTATCCAAACTTTTTTGTTCGGGGTGTAAAAGTAAATGGAACCATTTGGACAGGTAAAGGAGAAGAAACAAAAACCTATTTCACCCCTGATAGTGTTATGAAAAATGGAAAGTTTAATGAAAACCCTTTAAGCTTGGCTATAAAAATTAGTTACGGCAATTTTGATTACTTTACTGGTGGCGATAATACCGGATTGCAAGGATTTGGAATGCCAAAATGGTTTGATGTAGAAACACCGATGGCTAAAGCCGTTGGAAATGTAGAGGTAACCACATTGTGCCACCACGGCTGTAGAGATGCAGTAAATGATAATTTTCTACATTATTTAAACCCTCAAACAATTGTACATCAAACTTGGAGCAGCAACCACCCCGGAGAAGAAGTCTTGCACAGAATGATTTACAAAGAAATAAAAAATGTGTTTGCCACAAACATTCTAGATGAAACTAGAACTACGCTAGGTTTTTGGCTCACAAACACTTACAAAAGTATTTTTGGACATATTATTATTCGGGTTTTGCCTGGTGGAAACAAATACTATGTGTTAATTGCCGAAACCATCAAAAATAAAGTTCAAATAAAGAAGGTGTTTGGGCCTTTTACATCTAAATAATCTAACTGAACTTTTTAAATTTTAAATTCAAAGATTACTGTGTTTTCTAATTGAAAAAGACAATTTATTTGCAATTCTATTAAATGATGATTTTTTTATAATAAAGAGAAATAAGTAATATTTTCTTAGATTAATACTTTAATTTAATTTTTAGTGCATATGAGATTTAAATAGGTACATTTTTTATGAATGTTTTCTTGAAGTATTATACTATACATTGAATAATTATAAAATAATTTACTTTCTTTTACTTTAAGAAGGTATTAGAATTTTGAATATTTTAATTTACCATTTATTCATTTGATTTGACAAATCTGTCTTTTTATAAAATTGTTTAATTTGAATTATGCATTGGGCAAAAAATAAGGTATTTTTAATAGGTTGATTTAAAAGTGAAAAAAATTAAAATATGTCAAAGTTTTATCTTAAAGTAAATGGTAAAAAATATGAGGTTGATGTTGATCCAAGTACTCCGGTATTATGGGTTTTACGTGATCACATTAATTTGATTGGAACTAAATATGGTTGTGGCGTTGGTGCTTGTGGTGCCTGCACCATTCATTTTAATGGAAGAGCTTTAAAATCTTGTCAATTGCCCGTTTCTGCAGTGGGCGTTCAAGAAATCACTACTATTGAAGGCCTGTCTGAAACGGGAGAACATCCTGTTCAAAAAGCATGGTTGGCTTTGGATGTTGCTCAATGTGGTTATTGTCAGACGGGCCAAATTATGGCAGCAGCCTCTCTGTTAAAATCAAAACCGAATCCTACCAATGAAGATATTGATACATTTATGAGCGGAAATATATGCCGTTGTGGTACCTATGTAAGAATTAAAGATGCTATTAAATTGGCTGCAAAGTCGTCAACCAAATAAACACATTTTATAAAATGGAAAAGATACAAGATAATTACAGTCGTAGATCATTCCTAAAAGTGTCTTCATTAACAGGTGGTGGCATGATGATTGGTTTTAGTTGGTTGGCCAATTTAATTCCGAATGAAGCTTTAGCTGGAAGTAATGTTCCTAAAGAATGGATAGAATTAAATGGATTTATAAAAATCACACCCGATAATCTGGTTAAATTGTACTGTCCCAATCCAGAATTTGGAACCAATGTGATGACATCCCTTCCAATGATGATTGCTGAAGAGCTTGAAGTTGAATGGAAGAAAGTAATTGTTGAGCAGGGTGACTTTGATACCCCTCGTTTCAAAAGTCAATTTACAGGTGGTAGTCAAGGTATGAGAATGGCTTGGGTGCCTTTAAGAACAGCAGGTGCAACGGCAAGAGAAATGTTGAAACAAGCCGCTTCAAATGAGTGGGATGTTCCAATTTCCGAATTAACGGCTTCAAATGGTATTGTTGCTCATAAAGGTTCTAATAAAAGTGCAACGTATGGTTCTTTAGCAACCGCAGCTTCTAAATTGCCGAAACCTGAAAAGGTAAATTTAAAAAAGATTGGTGAATTTTCGTTAATTGGTACACCACAGAAAAATGTTGTTGGTAAGAATATCGTGTCCGGAAATTCATTATTTACGATGGATTTTAAGTACGAAGGGATGTTGATCGCAATGGCAATTCATCCTCCGGCTTTCGGCATGAAGTTAAAATCTTTTGATGCTGCTGATGCTATAAAAATGCCTGGAATTAAAGATGTTTTTGAAATCCAAGTGTATAAAGATGGATATGAAAGAGCCAGTTTTGATACCAGAGCATTTAACAATTTAGTGGTTGTAGTTGGTAATTCAACCTGGGAAGTAATGAATGCCAAGAAAAAGGTTAATGTGCAATGGGAACCCATTCAAACAAAAAAAGAAACAATACTTTCTTGGGGTGGTAGAAAACAAGAAGAAATTATTCCAGGTGGTTTAGAAAGCACTGATAATCATCTCAAACAAATGTTAGAGATGCAGAAGAAACAAGGGAAAGTATTGCGTAAAGATGGAGATCCTGAAGCAGCTTTTGTAAAAGCTAAAAAGATTATTGAAAGAACGTATTCAGCCCCTTTTTTAGCACACAATCCAATGGAACCCATTAGTTGTTTCGCTCATATAACTGAGGAAAAAGCGTTTTTTGTAGCACCTATTCAAATTCCTGAAATGATAAAACAAAACATCATTAAAAATTTGGACATACCTGCAGACAAGCTTGAAATGAAATTGGCAAGAATGGGCGGAGGTTTTGGTAGAAGAGCTTATGGGCATTACATTATAGAAGCAGGGCATATTTCTAAAAAAATGAATGCTCCCATTAAATTAATTTATTCCAGAGAAGATGATATCACCAATGGTGTTTATCGCCCAACTTATATGGTAACGTATAAAGCGGCTATTGATGAAAACAACAATGTTACAGCCTTACAAATCCGTGGGGGTGGTATACCAGAAGGTGCAGTGCACGAAAATCGTTTTCCTGCTGGGGCTTTTGAAAATTATATTGCAGAAGGCTGGAGTATTCCTTCAAATATTACCATCGGTGCGTTTAGAGCTCCGGGTTCTAATTTTATAGCTTCTGCCGAACAATCATTTTTAGATGAATTGGCTGAATCAATAGGAAAAGATCCTATTGATTATAGAATTGAATTGTTGAAAAAAGCCAAATCAAACCCAGTTGGTAAGAACAATGAATATGATGTGGATAGATATATTGGTGTACTTGAATTAGTGAAGCTGAAATCGAACTGGGGCAAAAATGATAAAAATGTAAAGCGTGGGATTGCCGCATATTTCTGTCATAATTCTTATGCTGCACATGTTGTCGAAGTATCAATGAAAAATAGACAGCCAGTAGTGGAAAATGTAGTGTCTGCATTGGATTGTGGCTTTGTGGTAAATCCTGAAGGTGCAAAGAATATGGTAGAAGGTGCTATTGTTGATGGAATTGGTAATGCATTGTATGGTGGATTGCGTTTTGACAATGGATCTCCTTTCCAAAAGAATTTAAATCAATACAGAATTATTAGGCATAACGAAGCACCAAAAAAAATTGATATTCATTTTGTGCAAAACAATATCGATCCAACCGGATTGGGTGAACCCCCATTTCCGCCTGTATTTGGTGCATTGGCAAATGCCTTATATAAAGCAACTGGCAAACGATTTTACAACCAGCCTTTTATAAATGATTTAAATAAAATTTAATTGGATAAAACCATCTGGGTTAGGATTGGGGTAAAAACATATTTTTTTAACTTGCCATAACTGTAAACTTTTTGCTTACATTTAATAAATCATTTTAAGTATGTATAGCATTTATTTGAGAAAGTTATTTTTTCTGGCATTTGCTATAGCAATACATATTAATGCTAGTGCTTTAATTAATATTGATACACTTCTAGTACCAAAAGTGACTGATTTTGAATTGGATGGTGCAGGAAATAATGAGCAGTGGAATAAAACTTTTTGGACGGAACTCATTCAGCTTGATTCAAGTAATCTTTCTTATGAGACTAAATTTAAAATAGTCTATTCGGAAAAAGGTATTTATGTTTTATTTTCAGGTGTAGACAAAAAAATAACTTCAACGTTTACCAAAGATTTTGAAGATTTATTTAGAGCTGATGTTTTTGAAGTATTCTTTCATCCACAACCTACAACACCCATTTACCTAGAGTATGAAGTAAATGCATTAAATGCTGAACTTGTATTATTAATTCCGCACTTAGACCACAAAATGACAGGTTGGATACCTTGGAAGTATAATGATAAAAGAAAGGTTGTTAAAAAGGTACAAGTGCATAAAGAAAATAACGAAATGTACAAATGGACAGCAGAACTTTACTTTCCATTAAATTTGTTTGAGCCATTGCAAAATATTGAAGTAAAAAAAGGCATTTACTGGAATGCTAATTTTTATAGACTAGACTATGATTCAGGAAAAATGGTTAAATGGGCTTGGGCACCCATAAATAAAAGCTTTCATGAGTTTGAAAAATTTGGCGTTTTATTGTTTAACTAAATATTCTTTAAAATCTTTCTTGAATATTTACATTAAGACCAAATTACAAATTAGAAGTATAAAGTAAATTATCTGGATAAAGCCATTTCAAAAAATACTATAAAACCCCTAGCTAATGCTAGGGGCTTTCAAAAGAACGCCTAAAAGTTTTTCTCTTGTGTAATTGTGCTTAACAATGATTTTATAAACTACCAAGTTCTTTTCTCTAAAAATTTTTCGAGTGACTCCTTGGTTATATTAGGCTCTGCCGGATGATTTTTGATCCAATTTAAAAAAGCAGTTTTAATATCTTCTGTCCATTGGCTATCAATTTGTCCGGCTGTGTATGTGCCTGATTTTAATACATCTTTTGAGAATCTATCTCTTACAGAAATAAATTCTGCTGTGGCAATTGTTTTTTCTGCCAAATGGGCAGGAATAAATAATACACCTTCTCTCTCTGATAAAACTAAATCTCCAGGCATAACTATAGCAGCCCCAATCCTAATAGGGCCATTCAGGCCAATAAGAATAACTTCTTCTAAAAAAGAAGGATGAAAGTCCCTAACATAAGCATTAAATCCTTTGATTTGAGACAAACCCGAGAGGTCTCTTGCTGCGCCGTCAAAAATTACACCATTTCCAGTTTTATTAAAGATTGATGCACCTAAATTATCACCAATAAGTGTGCCTTGTGCAATTTTTCCAAATGCTTCAGCTACATACACATCTCCTTTCTGCAAAATTTGAATTGGCCAAGCGTTGGTATTGCCAACTCGTCCCTCATTTTTTCCTCTTTCTTTGATTAATGCTTCAATATCTGGTCGGGAAGGGCTGTACTTAGCTGTAACAGCCCTTCCTACCACGGGTACATTTTCGTGTACCATTTTCCAATTTCCTTCAAATTGATTTTTGTATCCTTCATTATAAAGGACTTGCCAAGCCTCTTCAATGCCAATTTTTTTTGCTCTTGCAATTAATTCATCACTAATTTTGGGTCTACCATCCTCAAATCTTTCACCTTTCCATTGAGAGGTAAGGTAAACAAGTTCATATTTTGGGAACTGTTGTGCGATAGAAAAAAAATAGCAAGTTATACATAGCGTTAAGAGCCCAAATTTTTTCATACATTTATTTTACAGCACCTTCTAAAACAGCCTTCAATCTTTTAGCAACAATAACATCTTCGCCTTCTTGTAAAGACCATGCTGTCATACCAATATTATCTTTGCCTCCAACGGATTCAATAGAGGGGTTTCCGTTTCTTAAATCTAGGCGCAATTGTTCTCCCGTTTTACTAATTTTACTATAATCAAATAAAATATTTAAGGTAGGTGTTACATTGCCCAAAGTTGGTGTTGAAATAGTTGTAGTAACGCCAGGTACTGATTCTGCTGCAGCCTGTATTTTTTTTATTCTTTCTAAGAAAATGAGTGCTTCTGCATCGTGGTCTATTTTTACAAATTCTTCCACAGCCACTAGCATTCCCAAAATTTCTTCTTTATTTACTTTCATCCCACGACCAATGGTTTCACCTCTTGGAGGCATAGATAAACGAGCTGCTTTAATTAATTCCTTCTTGCCCATAAGTAAACCAGCGCTTTGCGGTCCTCTTAAGGCTTTGCCACCAGAAATGGCAACAAAGTCAAACCCCATTTCATTAAAACGCCACAAATTACTAACTGGAGGTACATCAGCAGCTATATCAATAGTAGTTGGCACGCCATATTTTTTCCCAATGGCTACCCATTCTTCATGTTGAATTTGCCCCTTGTCTGATTGTACATGCAAAAAGTGCATGGAAGCAGTATTCTTATTTATCGCATTAATTAATTCATCTTTTGTTTCAACCATAATAATTTTTACACCAGTATTGGTTAAAGCCTGATTGTAACCAATGGCGTGTGATTTTTGACATATCACTTCTGTTTTCATGCCAGTACCTTCTAGTTTAGGTAGTTGTTTTACTTTTACTGGATCTAATCCAGTTAATATACCAGCCATGCCAAGTGTTAATGCAGAAAAAGCACCGCTCGTTACAACTACTGACTCTGCTCTTGTTATTGCAGCCAATCGCTCACCCACTTTATCTTGTAAGTCGTCTAACATACAAAATTGATGTGAGGCTTGTCTGATTGCCTCTACAGTAGCAGGTCGCATGAGGGAAGCTGTCATAGCAGTATAGGTACCTGCTGCATTTATAAAAGTACGAACACCTAGTTCCGAAAATAGGTCACGTTTTTTTGCAGTCTCAATTGGCGTAGATTTTGTAGCTGCGTTGGCCATGCCCCCTGCTATTGCTGTACCTGCAAGTGGAGCAATTGAAATATATTTAATTAGATCTCTGCGTTTCATGTTTATGTATTTTTATTTGTTTGCAATTGCGATACAGTCCATTTCTACAAGTGAATTTCCAGGAACACCGCCATACGTGGCCACCGTTGTTCTAACTGGTGGATTGGGACCAAAACGTCCTTTAAAAACCTCGTTCATTTGTTTATAGTCGTTTAAATCGGCTAAATAAACATTTACCTTTAATACTTTGTCCATCGAGGAGCCCGCTTTGATCAGTTCTTTCTCTAGTTCTTTTAAAACATGATCTGTATGTGCTTTAATGTCTCCTTCAAAGTGGGCGCCTTTGCCGGCAACAAAAACCATCCCTCCAAACTTTGTAGAACCAGAAAAAAGAGGGATTTCTTCGTCGTATTGAACATTAAATACTTCTTTCTCAGCCTGGTCTTTATCCGTTTTGGTTGCAGCATTTGCGGCAATACTTGTACCTGTAAGACCTAGTAAACCAGCAAACATTTTTTTAAAAATTAAGCGACGGTTTTGTGTCATCATCAATGAGGAATTTATGGTTTAAAATTTATTTTAGTTCAACAATCATTTCTATTTCAACTGAAATATTATTGGGTAATGCGGCCACCCCAACAGCAGACCTCGCATGCTTTCCGCTCTCACCAAATATCTCCACCATTAAATTAGAAAAACCATTGATTACTTGCGGTTGCTGTGTAAAGTTGGGATCTGAATTTACCAATCCCAATACTTTTACAATTCTTTTCACTTTGTTTAAATCTCCGATATATGATTTTAAAGTGGAAAGCATAGAAATGCCGGTTAATCTTGCTGCTAATTGACCTTCTTCTATGGTAACATCTTTACCAAGGTGGCCATACATTTGCCCACCCCCTGGCTTATCTGGGCCATGTCCAGATAAATAAACTAAATTACCAACCTGAACTTGTTTTACATAATTCGCTATTGGGGGAACTACTGGAATCAGTTGGATATTTAATTGTTTAATTCTTTCTTCTGGGTTTACTTCCATGGGCTCGTTTGCAAAAACAAGGCAAACGGGACCTTTTATAGTAAGATCTTGGTGTGTATCCGTTAATTTACCCGTTGCGTCATCAAAGGCAAAAATTTGTACTTTATCTTCTGCTTGACTTGCCACAAAAACAAAATTTCCAATAGGCGAAAAACTAAAATTTCTAGGTCTTGGTGCCACTGGTTGGTGATACATTTTTGAGAGAAGTCCATTTTCTCCAATTTTAAAAATGGTTAACTCTTCACTTGTAACTCTATTGGTGGTAATAAGCCATTTTCCACTTGGAGAAATATGAATATCTCCGCTACCTTTGGCTGTTTTTGTGCTTGAAGTATCTGCAATAATCGTTTGTATTTTATCAAACTTATTTTGATGAATAGAAAATACATCAACAGTTCCAGATAATTCGTTGATTAGGTAGCCATAATTCCCCTTTTTATCAAATACAAAATGCCTAGGACCATTACCAGGTGTTATTTTGATAGTACTATATTTTTCGTCAACGAGCCCGTCTGCATAAATTTTATGCATATAAATTTTATCTGCTCCTAAATCGGTAACCAGTAAATAGGATTGGTCTGGGCTTAATACTACATTGTGTGCATGCGAAGTTTCTTGCCTTGATTTATTGATACTAGATCCGCTGTAATTTATTTCTTGTGCAATTGGAAGCAATTGTCCATTTGGATCGGTTTTAAATACACTTAAACTTCCAGATGTATAATTTGCAGTGTAAACGGTTTTGCTTTCTTGTCTGAAAGTAATGAAACAAGGTGCAGCACCTTTAATGGCTGCTTGATTTATTTTTTCAAATTGGTTATTACTACCCATCTTATATGCGGTAACAAACGATGCATCTTTTGCCCCTTCAGAAACAGCAAACATTGATTTTCCATTATTAGCAAGGGTTAAATAAGAAGCATTTTGATTTTCCTTAGTATATAATAAACTGGGCTTTCCAGTTATTGCATTAACACTGTACACTTCAATGCCTGGGTTTCCTTTTTTGGTGTAAGAGCCAACAACCAATTGATATTGGCTTGTATCGGATGGTAAAAAGTGTAGAAGGTTGCTTACAAATAGAGCAGCAATAAAATTCATAATAAATAAAATATTAAACTTATGAGAAATTAATTAAATAATTCGAGAAATATACATCTAATACCATAAATTTATTCACTTTCCTAATTTATTTTATAAATTACAGTTAAAATAACTAAATATTTTCATTTTATGAATAAGAGACTATTTTTATTTATCGCCTTAATGGCTTTTAAGTTCCAATTGATTGCACAAATACTAGCACCAATGTATGATATCCTAATTAAGGAAGGTCATGTAATTGATCCTAAAAATGGTATAGATGCCATCATGGATGTAGCCATTAAGGGAGGTAAAATTTACTCAATTGGCAAAAATCTATCTGCAACAGACGCCAAGCAAATTGTTGATGCCACTGGTTTAAAGGTTGTTCCAGGCTTAATTGATATTCATGCACATGTTTTTGCTGGCACCCAGCCAGATCATTATTTAAGTGATGGTTTAAGTGCCCTCATGCCCGATGGATATACCTTTAGAGTGGGCGTTACAACTTTAGTTGATTGTGGTGGTGCAGGTTGGAAAAACTTTGCAACCTTTAAAAAAAATGTAATTGATGTATCACAAACAAGGGTGCTGTCTTTTTTAAATATAGTAGGGGAAGGGATGCGTGGCGGTCTTTATGAGCAAGATGTAGCCGACATGAATCCAAAGTTGGCAGCAACTGCAGCAAAACAATACAAAGATTTTATTGTAGGGTTTAAATTGGCACACTTTAATGGTGCAGATTGGACTCCTACCATCCGTGTAGTTGAGGCCGGAAATCTTGCAGAAATACCTGTTATTATTGATTTTGGAGGATCTCAACCTAATTTATCCATTAAAGATTTGTTTTTCAAATATTTACGTCCAGGCGATATTTACACCCATACTTATGCCGCTTTAAATGGTGCTAGAGAAGAAATCATTGATGCAAACAATACACTGAAACCTTTTGTTTTAGAGGCACAAAAAAGAGGCATAATTTTTGACGTAGGTTATGGCGGAGCTAGTTTTAATTATACGCAAGCAATTCCAGCAACAAAAGCAGGATTATTTCCCAATACAATTAGTACTGATTTGCATACTGGTAGTATGAATGGTTCTATGAAAGATCAATTGAGCGTAATGTCTAAATTTATGAATTTGGGTATGCCACTTGTTGAAATAATAAAAGCAAGTACTTGGAAACCTGCACAAGTAATTAATAGAACAGGTTTAGGTAACTTATCTGAAGGGTCAGAAGCAGATATAGCTATTTTAAATATTAGAAAAGGAAAGTTTGGGTTTTACGATAAGACGGGTTACAAAGTAAATGGTACTGAAAAATTCGAATGCGAACTAACAATCAAAGGAGGCAAAATTGTATATGATTTAAATGGATTAGCCAATCCAATCTATGTAAAGTAATTTTTTTCTAGATTATCTATAATAATATCCGAT
Organism: Sphingobacterium thalpophilum; assembly: GCA_945871875.1. GTDB lineage: Bacteria > Bacteroidota > Bacteroidia > Chitinophagales > Chitinophagaceae > Pollutibacter. Next base: position 1,792 of record CAMBYC010000056.1, on the reverse strand, counting down.
TTTTTATATAAGTCCTGTTTTGCGGTAAAACAGGACTTATATAAAAATTAATAAAGTATTCTACATCGATTTAACATTCAAATAATACGTAATTGTATTTTATTGAATTGGTTAGTCTATTCAAATCTATATAAAGTAATTTCCTTATTTGGATTTATTGTTTAACTCTTTTTGCAGTTGCATTTCTTTCCTTTTTAAAATGTGTAACCTTTGGCGAACAATTGTTACATCTATTTTTGAAATTGTATCTGATGATTGATTCCCAAAGTTACGCTTTACATATGTTAAAATACTTGCAATATCTCTGTCAGGCAATTGAGAGAACTTGGGCATTACGCCGTTGAATGACTGTCCATTTATTTTAATAGGTCCTTCTAGCCCTTTTAACAATACAGCGATTAAAGTGTCTTTATTACCATTAACCCAATCTGAGCCAGCGATAGACGGAAATCTAATACCATCTCCCTGACCATTTTGTTGGTGACAAGCACGACAATGCAGTTGGTATAGTTTTTCTCCGCCCAATACCACTTTGTTTCGTTCTAGATTGTCTAAAATAATATCCGGATTTTTTACATAAGTCCTATTTTCTCTACCTTTCATTATGGCTAGATTTTTCTCTGAAAATGCTTCTTTTTTACCTTTAAATTGGATTTTCCAAATTTTACCCTTATTCGATTCTGATATATACAGTGATCCATCTGGACCCTGCGCCAAACCCATAGGCCGATATTTTGAATCACTTGTATTGACTAAAGTGTCTTTTCCTGTAAATCCATCTGCAAAAACCTCCCATTTTTGTGGCTTACCATTTACAAACGGAACAAATGCAACGATATAGCCACCCTGTGGATAAGGTGCCCGAATGGTAGAACCATGAAAAGCAATGAATGCACCGTTTTTATATCGATCAGGAAATTGATTGCCAGTGTAAAACAATAAATCATTTGGTGCATAATGTCCTGGAAATCCAACTATGGGCGTTTCAATTGATTTGTCTGTATTTTCGATCGTTCCATCACCCCCATACTCAGGATTTACCATCACTTTACCCTTCATTTGATCAAAGTAATAGTAAGGCCAACCCGCATTTGCACCAGGTTTTAATTTGTAAAAAGCTTCTGATGGTAATAAGGCACTTTGCCATTCGTTATAAAATTGTGGCCAACCATTTACTAAACCATCCCTGCCATGCCCAACACAGTATAACGTACTGTCTTGTGCATTCCAAGTCATGGCTACCAAACTCCTTAAACCTGTGGCTACTTTTATGCCATCTGTTGTTCTAAATTGGTTTCTTTTATTTTCATCAAACATCCAAACACCTGCATTGGAATCAAGTATAGGGCAGGGTCTCATTCCCGGCGACCCAGGTAGTCTATTTTCTACCTGACATGCATCCGACGGTGCTCCAAAGGGTACAAAAATATGTCCCTTACCATCAAAAGCTAAAGGTTTTCCATCATGTTCTCTTGGTTGACCACTATCAATTACAATGAACTCAGCCTCACTTTTAGGCACCATTTCATTGGGATTTAATTTATAACGGTAAACAATCATTTCAGAACTCGTATACAAAAAACCATTGTGAATGCGCATACCAGTTGCATAAGCACCCTCACTTTCAATTGGACCAAAGTTTTTAATGATGTCGGCACGCCCATCTTTATTACTGTCTCTTAAAACATAATTCATACCCCCACTTATTTTGCGGTTGGCTTTAACATAAATATCTCCATTATTATTAACGGCCAAATGCCTAGCTCTTCCGGGCAAACTATCTACAACTACA
>CAMBYC010000055.1 GCA_945871875.1 Sphingobacterium thalpophilum | reverse complement strand
TACCTTATATCGGAAGACATTCAAAATACAACAACCTCATTATTGCCGGTGGACATGCAATGATCGGCATTTCATTAGCAGCTGCAACCGGTAAAATTGTTGAAGAGTTGGTTTCTAAAAAAGCTACTAGTGTAGATATAAAGGCATTTAATCCAGAACGATATGCTTAAGGCTGACTAATCGCAGATTTCAATTTATGGTGTTGTCTTCATCATTTGTTTAGCTAACTTGAGCATTCAAGAGCAAGATGCATAAAATAAATATTTTGAAAATGAGCTCCTTAGGAGCGATATGTATGTAGCAACATGACATATTATTTTTCAGCTCCGTAGGAGCGACATGTGTTTTTTAAATAATTGATTATCACATATTTATTTCGATCCTACGGAGCTGAATCATTTTGTTAAAATTGTTTCTACTAACATTTGGCTCCTACGGAGCCATTTAACTTTTATTCAACCCAGATTTCAATTGAATACTTTTCCGGTTAAGTTATCATATCAGTCAAATGAATTCATAATTATTCTAACGTGTAATCTATTATAAACGAATATTTACCACTTACTACTATAATTCATAATTCATAATTTATAATTCATAATTATTTAAGCCTTCCGGCAACAACTCTTTCGGGAAGTTTTGGTAACAAATTGGTCGAACAAATCTTTTAATGGCATCAGCACCAACAGAGCCGAATCTTGAATCGGTGGAAGCGGGAAATGGACCACCATGTTGCATACTGCTGCAAACTTCTACACCCGTTGGAACCATGTTGAAATTAATTCTTCCACAAATTAATGTTGCATCTTGTAAAAAAGATTTGTGAAGTAGTAATTCTTCTGCTGTAGCCATCATACTTAAAGTCAACTGGCCATCCAATTGAGAAACCAAATTTTTTAGTTCATCCATAGTTGCACATTGTACCACTAAAGTATAAGGTCCAAATACCTCTTGGTGTAAAATTGGATTTTGCATAAAATCTCTTCCGGTTGTAGTAGCAACCGTTGGAATTCCCTCATTTTCTTTTGGAGATACATTGCTTTCACCGGCTAGAACTACGCTAGATTGTGCTAATGCAATGGCACGTTTTGATTGATAGGATGAGCTAATTCCGGCATGCAACATTTTTCCAGGTATAGTTTCTTGGATATGCTTTGTCAATTGTTGAATAAACAAAGACAAATCATTTCCTTCAACACCAATAATTAATCCTGGATTGGTACAAAACTGTCCAACACCAAGGGTAACAGATCCTGCCAATTGAACAGCCAATTCAGCTGCATCATTTTGTAATTTTTGAGGAAATAAAACAACAGGATTAATGCTTCCCATTTCGGCAAAAACCGGGATTGGTTCTTTGCGTTGTTGTGCCCAATCGTAAAGTTGTTTTCCACCGCCAAAGGAGCCAGTAAAACCAACCGCTTTTGTACGGTTGTGCATTACAAGGGTTTTTCCAATTTCATTTGATGAGCCATAAACATGTTGGAAAACATTTGCGGGCATTTCATTTGAAAGGGCAGCTTTTTGAATGAGTTCAGCCACCATTGTAGATGTTTCTGGATGTGCGGGGTGTGCTTTTACAACAACCGGACAACCCGCTGCAAATGCAGAAGCAGTATCTCCACCTGCTGTAGAATAAGCAAATGGAAAATTCGAAGCACCAAAAACTACTACAGGTCCTAATCCTGTATTTATCTTTCTAATGTCTGGCTTGGGTGGATTCTTATTCGCATCTGCATAATCGATTTTTATATCCATCCAATCTCCATTAGCACAGGCCTCAGCATAGCTGGTGAGTTGAAAGATTGTTCTATTTCTTTCGTTTTTTAATCTTGCTTCGGGTAAGTTGGATTCACGCATAGCGGTTTGTATGAGTGCATCACCGCTTGATTCTAAATTTGCAGCTATTGCCTTCATAAAAGCGGCTCTTTTATGAACCGAAATATTCCTGAATTGAAGAAATGCAGTCCAGGAATTTTCCATTGTACTATTGATGTCTTCAATTGTGTTGTCTGTAAATGGCATTATACGGTTGTCTTTTTTATTTAATCTATCGAGGGAAAAAATTACAAATTCAAATATTCAGGCAATTCTGGTCTAGTAGCCAATCCATGGTTAATAATTGCCAAGATTCTTTCACGTTCAGCACCTACAAGCGTTAATCTAGGGGCTCTTACAAATTCAGAACCAATGCCCGTGGCTGTAGCTGCGAGTTTAATGTATTGTACCAATTTTTGATGTAAATCCAATTCTAATAAAGGCATAAACCATCTGTAAATTGAAGTAGCTTCGTCTATTCTGCCGGCTTTTACCAATCGATAAATAGCAACAGTTTCTCTAGGGAATGCATCTACCAACCCTGCTACCCAGCCATGTCCACCCATAATTAACGCTTCCATTGCAAGGGTATCAACACCGCAAAGTATTTTGTAACGTTGACCAAATTTGTTGATCATTCGGGTGATATTGGTGATGTCTCTTGTAGATTCTTTTACAGCAATAATGTTTGGACATTCAGCCAATTCTTCAAACATTTCGATGGTTACATCAATTTTATAATCAACTGGATTGTTGTAAATCATTATTGGTAAAGAAGTAGCCGCGGCAATGGTTTTAAAGTATTGAACAGTTTCTCTATCATCAGCCTTATAACGCATTGGTGGAAGTAACATCAATCCTTTTGCACCCCAATCCAATGCCAAATGAGCCAATTCAAGAGCGTTTGATGTTGAACTTTCAGCAATATTTAATATTACTGGAATTTTATCTTCCAAATGATTAACTGCAAAAACAACCAATTGTTCTTTTTCTTCAAATGAAAGCACGTTTGCTTCTCCCAGGCTTCCACCAAGAATGATACCATCAACACCAGCAGCAACTTGTGCATCTAGGTTGATTGCAAACAATTCAAAATCAATCTTATCATCTGCTGTAAATGGGGTTAAAATAGCAGGAAGAACACCTTTAAATTCTAATGACATTGTTATAAAAGATTTAGATTAAATAAAGATAAGTGTCAAAATAATCTGTTTTTCTATAAGATATAAAAACTTGTAATTAAATCTGGGTTTAGATCAAAAAAGAATTTGAGAAAGCGGATTAATGTGAAATAGCACAACTCATTAAGAATGATTATCTTTAGTGCGATTTGGCGAACCATAACTAGAATGGCTGAAAATAGTTTGAATGTTATACGTACTGAGGATGAGCGGCAGCTGATTCAACAACTGATTCAACAACTGATGAAGGGTGATGAATCTGCATTTAAGCAAATTGTAGAAACTAGAAAATTACTTGTTTACAATACTGTATTTGGATTGCTTCAAAATCCTGAAGATGCAGAAGATGTAACGCAGGAGGTGTTTATTAAAGTTTTTGAAGTTATACATCAATTTAAAGGAGAATCATCTTTTTCTACTTGGATATATAAAATTGCGGTAACCAAATCTTTAGAACTCATCAGAAAAGGGAAAAGAAAGAAACGTTTTGCTTTTATAACCAGTTTATTTGGTGAAAATGAGGAGATAAAATATGATCCTCCTGAAGTTAACCACCCTGGAGTGGTTTTAGAAAATAGAGAAAATGCCAACAAGCTATTTGCTGCTATCCGACAACTTCCAGAAAATCAACGTGTTGCTTTCACTTTGCACAAAGTAGAGGGAATTCCTTATCAGGAAATCAGTGAAATTATGAATATGAGTGTTTCTGCAATTGAATCCCTAATTCATCGTGCAAAAACAAACTTAAAAAAAATACTAAAAGATTACTACCTTAATAATAAATAGCCACAATTTTTTTGACGATTAAACATCTAATAGAAGCATGCAAATGGAAAAAAACATTACACAGAAAGTTGAGGCTGTATTAAACAGCTTAGATGGTATTGAAAGAGCGGCTCCCCAGCCATTTTTTTATACCCGTTTAATGGCACGTATGGAGCAGGTTGATGAATCACCTTGGAACAAATGGATGCAGTTGTTAAGTAAACCTTCAGTTGCAGTAGCTATTTTATCTCTATTCATTTTATTGAATGGCGTTATGTTATTTTCTAGATCTAATCAAGAAGAGGATAACAATTCTTCAATAAATGACTATTCTTTTGCTCAACATTCTAATTACTACCCCAATCCCGAATAATATGAAGGCAATTACAAACAATAAATGGATTTTACTATTACTTATATTTCTTGTTGTTTCTAATATTGTTTTGATTTTAATATTGTTTTCACAACCTAAGCCAAAGGAAAGGCAAAATACTATTAAAGAATTTAGAAAAAAAATAGGGTTAACCCAAGCTCAAGATTCATTGTTTGATGCACGTAAAGACGTTTTTTTCAAAGAAATGCAACCTCATTGGGAAGAAATTAGTCATCTTAAAGACAGTCTTTATAAACATTTGAAAGATGAGAATTTGCCTGATTCTGTAATTTTAAATTATTCAAACCAGTGGAATAGGATTTCTAACGAATCTGATGTTGCTCTTTTTAAACATTTTAGAGAATTACGCAACCATATTACAGATTCTCAAAAGGTAATTTTTGACACTTTGGTTCCTAAAATGTTCATAAATAGAGGTAGAAGACGATAATCTTTCGCTCAATTAATGCTATTCATCTTACAGATTTATTTTTTTTAAAGTGATATCCAATTCATTAGTTTTGGACATTATGCACTAAAGACATGATGGGCACTTCAGACCATTTTGCCATGGAACCCGTTTCTGTTCCAAGAAATAATTTATCTAACCAAGAATGGTGATGTGGAATGGTAACCAATAAATTTGTTGGATGTTGATTTATGTATTGATGAATAGTATGTTCAAAAGATTCATTAAAAGGAAGCATTATGATGTTTTGGCCAAATTCAGTTTCAATTTGTTGTATTGCATTTGCATCGTCTCCAAATTCAGCTTCTATTTTGTATTCTACATGAATGAAAGTCAATTTTGCGGTTGTACCTTTTTGTAATGCTTTAATGATTTTGCAGTTTTCTATGCTTAGGGTTTCACTTAAATCAAGGAAAACAACAATACTTTTTATTGGAGTCCATACAAAACCATCAGGTACTGCAACAACAGGGCAGGGTGATCTTGCTAAAAGATGTTTTGTGATACTTCCTGAAAACCAATTGATTAATTCTGTTTTTTGTTTATTTCCTGATACAATTAAATCAATATTATTATTTTGGGCATAAGTAGCAATAGCTTGAAATAATCCACCTGTGGTGGCAGTAGTTATACTATCAAAATGATAATCACCTTTGTGGTCTTCAATAAATTTTAAAGTGCTTTTTTCACTAATAGCTTGAAGTTTTTCAAAATAATCTATACTATTCATATTTTCAGGAGAAGTAGTGAAAGGCGTTTCAAATATGTGTAAAAAGTGCAATTTCCCAGAATACAAAGCGTTTAATCCAATTGCGAAATGTAACGCAGTTTCGGAAGCTGAAGAGAAATCAATTGGAATTAAGATGTTTTTCACGGTTAATATTTAAAAAAATCTTATACAATTCTTTTGCCTAGGGCATACAAAAAACCAATTAATTTTTCTTAAACTCAATAAACTTAAAAAAAAATATTTAATTGATGTACTCCGATAGGTAAAGTCGATTGTCTAATATTGTACATTGCTTTAAATTTTTGTTAATATTTCTTCAACGATGCCATTGATTGTAAAATTTTGTGTAAACCAATTAGGAAGAATGAATAATATTCTTCAATCATCATTAAACTTGCGATTCTTTGCATTTTGAGCAAAGTAAATATGATGAACAGAAATTGCTCACATTGTTGAAAGAAGACAGTGAGTATGCATTTCAATTGATTTATGATTGCAATCGCAATCGCATTTATAAAACTGCAGTATGGTATTTAAAATCACCCATTTTAGCGCAAGAAGTAGTTCAAGATGTATTTTTAAAACTATGGTTTGAGCGGAATGAATTCAAAATAAACACATCAATAGAAGGCTGGTTGTATATAGTGGCTAAGAACAATATATTAAATAGATTAAAGAAAATTAGCAATGAGTGGAAGGCTTTAAACGTTTTACCATTGCTTAAAACAGATGTTTCAAACAATACAGAAAATGCAATTTTAGATAGTGAGTATTCTTCTATATTGAATGCAGCAGTTCAGTCATTACCAACCCAACAAAGAAGAGTGTTTCAGTTGGCTCGTCAGGAGCAATTGAGTTATTCTGAAATTGGAAAAGAGATGGATTTGTCGCCTTTAACTGTTAAAACACACATGTCTAGGGCTTTAACTCATATTAAAGCGTACTTAAAATTAAAAGGTATCATTATAAGTTTATCTAGTATGATTTTTTTTGGCAATCCGTTGATGGTTTCCATAAAAGTTAGCATTATGAATTGTATAAACGGTATGGTATAAAAATTTATAAATATGTTGTCCCAACAAAGGTTTTTTTATCTTTTTCAAAAATATCTGGATTGTAAATTATCCGTGGTAGAGCATATTGAATTTTTTGATATGGTTTCATCTGGCGATTATGACGATATAATTGCAGATGATATTCATGATTATTTAAAAGTTGGCATACCTGAGGCATCGTCTTCTATTCCGCCACATATAGCCCAAGAAATTGTAAGAAATATTTTTAAAGCAGAAAGCAATACCAAGTCATTATTACCCATACAAACAAAGCGTAAAAAAATAGTTTTGTTTGTAGCAGCGGCTTCAATAATTGCATTGATCGGGGTTTTCTCATTATTTAAGATAGAGAAAAAAATTGAGGGTTTTGGAATGTTGCATACTGAAATTCCAGACCACACAATTATAATGCACAATACAGACAATCAACAGCGCTTGGTTGAGTTGATTGATGGTTCCAAGATATATTTAGAACCGAATAGTTCTATTCATTTTCAAAGAAATTTTAATGAAACCAATAGAGAAATTTACCTTGATGGAGATGCATTCTTTGAAGTTGCAAAAAATCCTTCAAAACCTTTTTATGTCTATTATCACAATGTAGTAGCCAAAGTATTGGGTACAAGTTTCAGGGTAAATACAAATGGTAGTACAGGTAAAATAGAGGTTTCAGTAAAAACCGGGAAGGTGCAAGTGTATGAAAATAGCAAGAAAGATTTAGGAAAACATGCTGAACATGCAATCATTATTGCACCAAACCAAAAAGCTGTTTATGATGTAGTTCAACACCATTTTGAATCTACTTTGGTAGAAAAACCAATGCAGATTGTGGTTAAAGATACTTTAACCAACCCAATAGTAATCAATCACCTGAAGTTTGAACAGAAAAAGTTAAATGATGTATTTCAATTGATACAAACCAATTATGGAGTAGAAATTGTTGTGGAAAATTCAACAATTTACAATTGCGTATTTACAGGAGATGTGTCTGGACAAGATTTGTTTTCTGTATTAAATACCATTTGTTTAGCTACCAATTCAACCTATGAAATAAACCAAACTATTGTTTTAATCAAAGGAAAAGGATGCCCTGGAAATTAATTAGAGAGAAACCCAATTTAATAAATATAAATTTTAAGTACAAACGATTCGCAGTATGAAAAAGTGTAAATCAACAATGAACAGCGTTGTAAAATTTGCCACAAGATTAATCTTGCCAGCAATTTTTGCATTATTTATGACAATATTTTTGCCCCAAAACTCAATTGGCCAAAATTTGTTAGATAAAACTTTTACAGTTAAGTTAGAAAAAGTGTCAATTAAAACTTTGATTAATGAAGTCCAGGCACAAACGAATGTAAAGTTTTCTTACAGCGGAAATTCTATTAATGTAGAAAAAATCATTTCTTACAGTGCAACAAACAAAAAGGTGTCTGTTTTTTTACAAGATTTACAAAAGAGCTATAATATTGGATTCAAGCAAGTAAACAATAATGTTGTATTGTATTCATTGGCAAATCCGCCAAAGGCTGTTGCTGGAAGTGAAAAAGGTGAAACAGTAGTTACAGAGAATATTGTAAAAGGAAAAATCACAAATGATAAAGGCGAGCCATTAGCTGGTGTAACAATTGCGGAGAAGGGGAATCAAGGGGCTGTTGTTTCAGCAGCAAACGGAAATTATTCAATTAAAGTAAAGTCGGCAAAAGCAAATTTGGGGTTTACAAGTGAAGGGTATGAATCTGTATATGTAAATGTTGGTGCAGGTGAGTTGTTAAATGTGGAGCTTAAGGCTGTTCAAAAGGCGATGGATGAAGTAGTTGTTGTAGGATATGGAACAGTAAAAAAGAGTGATTTAACAGGTTCGGTATCTAAGCTAAAATTTGAGAATCAAGATGCTGTATCAAGTAGTTCTTATGAGCAATTGTTGCAAGGAAAAGTTGCCGGAGTAAACATTACACAAACTTCAGGAGATCCGGGTTCTGGAATAGCGTTTAATATTAGAGGAGGAAATTCTTTAGGAGAAAATCAACCATTGATTGTTATTGATGGCTACCCCGTTGAATCGGACAATGCAAATGTTTCAAGTAAAAGTGGTTCAGATTATTGGACGGGGGAGCAGAAGCCAGGAAACGCTTTGGCAAACTTAAACCCAAACGATATTGAATCTGTAGAAATTTTAAAAGATGCATCTTCTACAGCGATATATGGATCACGAGGAGCGAATGGAGTAGTTATGATAACTACAAAAAGAGGAAGAGATGGAAAAGATAAAATTACTTACAATTATAGAAATGACATTTCAAAATTACCTAGGAAGATTGATATGTTAAGTACACAAGAATTTGTTGTGTATGCCAATGAAGCCGCATTCAATTCTGGTTTAGATTCGGTTTTCAAGTATGCATCAATCATAAATTACAAAGACAATAATTGGCAGAATATGATTTATGAGACATCACGATCTCAGGATCATCAAGTTTCATTAACTGGAGGTGATTTCAAAACCAAATATGCGTTAACAGCCAATTATACTGAGGTAAATGGAATTGTAAGGTATACCAATTATACAAAAGAGGGAATTAGTTTAAACTTAGACAGACAGTTTTCGAACCGATTTAAAATGGGGGTTTCAACCAAATTAAATTTTTCAACCAACAAAGCAGGATATCAAGCAACAAACCATACATATATTGGAGGTTCAGTTGTAACTGGAGCATTAAGATGGTCGCCAACAAGTACTTTATTGGATAATGATGGTGAAATCATAGTTTCTACATCAAACCAAAGTAATCCTTTAATTACATTAGAGCGCTCAAAAAATATTACTACCAATATAATGGTGTTGTCAAATATTTATGCAGAATATACTTTGTTAAAAAATTTGAAATTCAGGTTGAATGGTGGATTTAATCAAAATAGCAATGAGTATAAAAACTATTGGGGAAGAGGAACACAAACTGGTGATGGCAATAATGGACAAGCATTTCAGGGAACCAATAGCAACCTAAATTATCTTGCTGAATATACTTTAAATTATAGTGGAGCAATTGCAAAAAAGCATAAAATCACAGCAGTAGGAGGTTACACTACACAGAATTGGAGATCCAATTCATTTGGAATAACCGTAAAAGGGTTTCCAAACGACAACTTAACTTATTATTCTTTGCAGTACGGAAGTGTTTTAAGTACACCTGTTTCAACATATAAAATGTGGGCATTGGCTTCTTATTTGGGAAGATTAAATTATACGTTTGATAATAAATATTTGTTGACATTCACTGGAAGGGCAGACGGTTCATCAAGGTTATCAGAAGGCAATAAGTGGAGTTTTTTCCCCTCAGCAGCATTTGGATGGAATTTACATAACGAGAAGTTTTTTCCCAAGCGAGGTATAATTAACCAAGCCAAAATAAAAGCGAGTTATGGTATTTCAGGAAATCAGAATATTGGAATTGGAGCTACACAAGCATTGTTTGCAATAAGTAGAGCTGCAAATACAATTGGAAGTGTATTAACAGGCGTTGGACTATCAAGTTTTGACAATCCGAATTTACATTGGGAAAAAACAGCACAATACAATTTGGGTTTAGACTTCACTTTTTATAAAAGCAAATACGCTTTAACAATAGATTTGTATAAGAAGATAACTTCAGATTTGTTGACTAATCTTTCTATACCCTCAGACAATGGATTTTTGACTTATGCTACAAACATGGGTACGATAGAAAATAAAGGTTTAGAAATTGAAGCAGACATTAAATTGTTGACTAAGAAATTAAAATGGAGTGTAACTGGAAACATTACGTTCAATAGAAATAAGGTGATTAATTTAGGTCAGAATTCAAAAATATTTGGGAACAATTTGTTGCCAACAGGTTTAGATCAATATGGAACTGTAGCACAGCCAGGATCAGCGATTGGTTCATTTTACGGATATTTGATAACAGGAATTTATCAAAATGTAGAAGAAATAGCAAAAGGTCCGAAAGACCCTGTAAATCCTGCACCTGGAGATTTCAAGTATGCAGATTTAAATGGTGACGGTAAGATTTCGCCAGATGATCGCACTATATTGGGTGATCCCAATCCCAAATATATGTTAGGATTAACAAATAGCTTCAGGTATAAAAATTTCGATTTAAATATTTTTATAATGGGTAAAGTGGGTCAATCTGTTATGAATTTAAATCGTTTTTATAGCGACGGGTTGGTATATAGTGCTTCAGGGAATGTTAGAGATGAGGCATTTTCAAATCGTTGGACGGGTCCTGGAACTAGCAATTATTATCCAAGAGCAAAAAGAACAGGTTCATTGTTTGATAAACGAGTTAGTAATTATTTAATTGAAGATGCAACTTTTTTCAGGTTAAAAAATGTGACATTATCTTACAATTTGAGCTTAAAAAAGAAGACGTTTTTCAATAGTATGAAAGTGTTTGCAAGTGGAACAAATTTGTTTATCATAACAGATTACAAAGGATATGATCCAGAAGTAAGTAGTTTTGGATTAAACGGGTTAAATCAGAATGTAGATTTTGGTTCTATCCCGCAGTATAGAACCTTTTCAACTGGTATAAATGTTTCATTTTAATTGAACAATATATTATTTAACAAATTAATCAACAGCAATGAAAATAAAAATAATTTTAGTTTTAATATTGATAACAGCTTCTATTGTAAGTTGTACAAAGTTGCAAGAAACGGTTTATGATACACCATCTGTAAGCAATTCTCTAGTTACAACAACAGATGTGTCCTTGTCTTTAAATGGAACTTACGGATTGTTAGAGCATTTGAATATGTATAAAAAGGAATGTGTAAAATTAATGGAGTTGTGTAGTGATCAAATGAGTTCAACAACTGCAGAATTTACACCATTTAGTCAAAAAATATATGAACCAGGGAATGGTACAATTAGTACAGTTTACAGTTATTATTATAATGTGATCAACAACTGTAACTTTTTATTGACAAAGTTGCCAGCAATGGGAATTGATTCTACTTTCAAAGTTAGGGCAGAAGGAGAGGTAAGATTTATTAGAGCGTTTGCCTATTTTGATATGGTAAGATTATTTGGAGCAATTCCTTTGAGAACAGAATCAACCGATATTACCAAGGATTTTTATGTTGGAAGAGATTCTGTAGAAAAAATTTACACCTTAATTTTTTCTGATTTAAGAACAGCCACTCAAAAGTTATTGCCAAGAACATCTGGGGTTATTAGTGGATTAGGGTTAGCAAATAGAGGTGCAGCATACGGAATGTTGGCATTGGCAAACCTAACATATGGCAATTATTTAGATCAAAAAGGGTTAGCATCAACAGAGGCTTATACTAATGCAAAGGGATTTGCTGACAGTGTGATAACATCAAACCAATATACTTTGGCTGCAAACTATGCTGATTTATGGGATGTGGAAAAAGAGGCAACGGCATATACAACAGAAGTAATATTCGGGATTAGATTTACTAGAGATAAAAACGGATCAAGTTCTTCAGCAAAAGGATCAGAATATGCTGCAAGATTTATGCCTCCGGTAATGCAGGGTGTTACAGGAAACATCGCAACAAATGGAGTAGGAAGTGGAAGTTATAGGGTACAGCCTTGGTTTTATGATTATTGCACATCTGGCGATTTTGTTGGAGATTATAGGTCTGAAGCCACATTTTTGAATATCTTTCCAAAAGGAGGAACATCAACGGCCATTTATGTAACCTATCCAATAATCCCTGTAACTGGGCAATCTGTAGAAGTTACAACAGCAAATGTTGTAGATGGAAGACAACCCTATATAAAAAAATATATAGATGGTAAAGGATTGGATGCATCAAATCATGAAAACGATATGTTTATAATGAGGTTGTCTGAGGTATATTTAATAAAAGCAGAGGCAGAGAACGAGTTGAATGGTCCAACTGCTGATGCTTACACTGCGTTTAATATGCTTCGTGCACGTGCACGAAAAGCAAATGGAACTGTAAGAACGACACCTGCAGATCTTAAGACTGGGTTATCAAAAGATCAATTTAGAACAAAGATATTTGACGAAAGAGGTTTAGAGTTTATAGGAGAATGTAAAAGATGGTTTGATATGGTAAGAATGAAATCACCATCTGGAACTGGAACAATGTACCAATATATGTTCCAAACCTATTTGCCAACTGTAGTTCCTGGTTTACCTAGATGGAATTCTACCTCAAAAAAATGGGAAGGTGGAAAAACAGAAAACTTCAGCATTGCTCCTTACAATTCAAAGTTTTTACTGTTTCCAATTCCACAACGCGAAATTGATTTAAATAGCAAATTGACACAAAATCCAGGATATTAAATATGTCTTTTAGATAAGTATTTATTCAACCACACTTCTTAATCGTTTGAACATTGGGAAGTGTGGTTCTTAACCTATGAAAACCATCAAAATTATTATTCTAACATTTAGTAGGTTAAAAAATTATAATGAAAAGGTTTATCGTATTTGGTATTTTATTGTTTCCATTAATAGGTGCAGCACAAAACTTTTTCACGCAGCCTGTGATGAATTTCATCAGTAAGCCAACAGAAGCCATTGTAGATGTTTCGTTTTCATCTCCCTCTGTGGCCACATTTCAAAGTGATGTTAATAATTTACGGGCTTCCAATCCAACTGCTCTAATTAGAATTACTGTTAGTGGAACTGTAAATGTTGGTTCCGCACCAATGATTTTAAGCGATAAAATGTTGATGAGATTGGAAAATGCCACTATACAAGCTACAACTAGTGCAACTGCTACAGAACTTATTTCTGTAGAAAATGCAAAGTATGTCTCTATTACTGCAGATGGAAATAGCATTATTGACGGTAAAAGCAAATCAATAAAAGGAATTTATGTAAACAATTCTGGCAAAACGCATATCGATAACCTTATAATTAAGAATTGCAACAATGGTGGAATTGATTATTTAGGAAGAGGAATGGCTGTTTATGCAGATGCAGGTTCAATTACAAGAAGTGTAATACAAAGTTGTACAAGTTTTGGAATTCAAATAGATTCTGTTAACCAGTTTGTTATTACGGATAATGCCATACAAAGTTGTGGTGAAGGAATCAAATTAGATGGCGATTATGCTGCAGTAGCAAATAATTCCATTTCATATTGTACAAAGGGGATTTCAGCAATTTCAGAATATGAAGCAATTACGTATAATACGATAACCAATTGTACAACAGGCATTGAGTTGACTTCAGCCAGCAATGAAACATTAATTTCATACAATACGATATCTTCAAACACTACAGGATTAAACCTTAATGGAGCAAAAACTAGGGTTTACTACAATAAATGCAACAATACAACAGAAATCAATGGTTCAGGAACCAGTATACAATTGTTTTCGAATAATGGAATAACATCAACAGAAGGCAATAGAACCGGCTTTACTTATTTCAATCCGCCTTTAATAGGTAATCAACATACTGATTTGGTTAAAATTGGAAAAACAAGGTATGATATCAACATCAATGGCGGTAATCTTTTAGATGCAAGAGCAACCATTGATAATGCACATACTGCACAACCCAATGCTGTTGTAGTGGTACATTTAAATGGAAGTTTTTCTACCAATAGTATAACCGATTCGTTATTGGTTAAAGAAGATGAATGTTATTTGTTAGATGGTACCATTGGGGGGAATGATAGTACAAATACCATTATTTATTTTAAAAATTCTTCTACCGTATCTTTTTCAGGAGGAACCATTAATGGAAACAGTGCAAATGGAAAAAATGCGTTGGTTTACATTACCGGTAGTGCTACCGTAATTTTTGATAGCGTTTCGGTATTGAACAGTGCACATGAAGGCATCACCAAAAGAAACAGTTTTATTCCAACATATATTAGGGCTTGTTATATTGATAACAGCAAAACACGCGGGTTGTGGCAGTTGGCGGCAGATAGAATGTTTGCTTTTCAAAATATTTGCATCAACTCAAAAATGGATGGAATTGATTTAGATGCATATACTACAAATTCTGTAGTAATGAAAAACATTAGTTCTACCAATGTTAGACATGGCGTTTTTATTGAAGAAGGTGCCAACAGACATTTGGTTATGGGTAATACTTTGAACGGTAACAATACGGGCGTTTCTTTTTACAATATGGCTGTTGAAAATAAAAATACCAACAGAAATATGGTAGTTTCAAATATTTGCAGACAGAACAATAGAGGTATTCAGATGAATGCTTCAGCAGTTACAAAAGCAACAATTAACAACTATTTGTTTAATAATACTTTAGAAAGCAATGCAGATGTTGGCATTGGCGGATTTTATAACCAGACCAATACCAGCAACAATTATTCTGCATTAAATACGCAGCAATACAATACAAACGGGCCGTTTTATGCACAAGCAGATTTTGAATCCAATACGGTGTGGAGTTTGTTTAATACTTCTTCAGGAACATTGCCAGTAAAGTTTTCATTATTTACAGGTAAACTTGTTCAAAATATTGTAGAACTCAACTGGGAAACGGCTACAGAAATTGATTCTAAAGTTTTTAATATTCAAGCTGGAACTAAACCAACAGTATTCAAAACCATAGGAACAGTAGCTGCCGCTGGAAATTCTATAAAAAGCTTAGTTTATAATTTTTCAGACCCTAATCCAGTTCCTGGTACAAATTATTACCGCATCCAGCAAGTGGATAAAAACGGAAAAGTGTTGTTTTCTACAGTTGTAAAAATAGATTACAAACCTGCTACTGCTTTTAATATAAAGTGTTTTAATCTTTCTAACGATAGTATGAATTTACAGGTTAATACCAGTCAAGAGTTCAAAAACATGGATATTGGAATGTATAGTCTTGTAGGAACAACAGTTTTTAAAAAGCAGTTTACATCAGCAGGAAGTTACCAACTCAATGAGGTTATACGTTTCCCTAATGCTGGTTCAGGTGTGTATGTATTAACTGCTCAAACGGAAACAGGAAGTGATACAAAAAAAATATTTCTTACACGTTAATTGAATCTTTTTTACATTTTAAACAATAATATTTATGAAATTATATACTCAACAATTGCAGAAGTTTGCCCTTATTTTAGTAATTATTTTGGTTCAAACCGCAACATTTGGTGCAACATATTATTCAGATCCGGCATCAAAAACGGTTCAATTGACCAATCAGCCATTAGAAGGTGGTTGGGGAACAACTGCATCCGGATCCTTTAACCAACCCGTAACCATTAAAATTGGCGATCAAGTGGTTATTCAGGAAGGAAGTGTTGTTACCATTCCCATTTCAGGACAATCGATTAATATTATACAATTTGCCGGCGGTACTTTGGTTGTTGCTGCAGGAAGTTTTAATTGTGTGGGAAGCATTATGGGGAAAGGAATTTTAACCAATGCACAAGACAATGCTACCCGCATCAAAATGCAGGGAAATAATAAAACCATCAATGCTGTTTTAACAGGTGGCGGCGGCTTAACCATTGCCAAACATGTGGTTTTAGCTGGAAATACTTCAATCTCTGGAAGAATATCAATAGATACAGATGCAAGTTTAGACTTGGGTAATTACAGTCTAAGCATTGATAATTTAATCATGAAAAACAATACATCATTGTTACAAGGAAGTGATTTATCGTCATTAGAGATTAAATCTAACAATCCCAACAGCAGTAGTTTGTATATGGATTCAAGCAAAAACCATTTGGGTACATTGGTTTTGGATAATGCAGGAGGAATTGTTGTAGGCTGTGGATTACAAGTGAATAACCTTGTTTTGACCAATGGGAAAATGAATTTGACTACGGGCAATTTGAAGTTGAAAAATATTACAGGCGGATCTCCAACGAGTTTTATAGCAACAGAAGGCAATAGTTCTGTATCTGCCGATGTTGCAGCCGGGGCAACATTTATGTTCCCTATTGGAGCGGTTAACGAAAAAAAATCAGCCAGTTTAGATGCAGTATCAGTAACCCCAACACAATCTTCTACATTTACGGTTGCTGTAAAAACCACATTATCCAATGAACCAGCAAATGCTTCAAAAGTTGGTAAAAGAGAATGGTCTGTTGCTTCAACCCAACCATCAGAAACCAAGTTAACCTTTAGTCCTAAATACCCATCCGGCACCAAAAAACACGTTGTAGGATTATATACCCTAGGCGTTTGGAAAGAAATATCCGCCACCCGAAATGAAAACAATTTTACGGCTACAACAAATTCTTTTGGTTTATTTGCCACCGGCGACCAAGGAGGATTTGTAGCCAACTAATTTGTGATTATTTTTTCATTTATAAACCATTGCTGTTATGTACAATTTTACCCCTTTATCTAAAACAATAAAAAGTGTTTTCTTTTCTGGCTTGTTTTTAATTATGACTTTTTCAAGTATTGGTCAAACAACCTATTATTCAGATCCTACATCAAGTACTGTTAGTATTGGTGATGCTACTGGTGGAACCAGTATTGGTTGGTCTACTTCAGCTTCAGGACCTTTTGGGACTGTTACGTTAGGCAATACCACAAATGTGGTAATTCAAACTGGAAGTACTGTATTTTTAAATAAACCAAATGCTGGTGGATTAACTTTGTTGGACATTACATTTGATGGTGGTACGTTGGTGATGAATGCCTCTAGTGCAAACAGTTCCGGAAGTATTTTAGGGACGGGAACATTCAATAATGGGAGTACAACTGCTAGGATTAATATGAATGGTGTTGGAAGGGTTTTAAATGCAACAATTTCTGGATCTGGTGGTTTCACCATAGGAACCAACTATAGTTTAGCTGGTAATACAACCATTGGTGGAAGAATATCATTGGCTACAGGAATTACTTTAGATTTAGCTGGATATGACTTAACTGCAAATGATTTTGCAGTAACAGGGACAGGGAAAATTAAAGCATCTGGTATTGAAACGCTTACAGTAGCCAATAGTGTTGGAGGAACAAATGCTAGTACACTGGTTTTTGATGAATCCACACCGGGTACAACAAATAAATTGAATAATCTAGTTAACAAGTTAGTGTATGGCAGTACTTATACTACATACGGATTGATATTGAATTCTTCATTGGTGGTGAATACGCTTACATTAACTTCAGGAACCGTTAGGGTTGGCTCTAAGGATCTTACCGTTCTCAATAACTTTGTAGGTGGTTCATCTACTTCGTATGTAACAACTGATTTACCAACGCCTAGTGCATCTGGAGCGGGAAATTTAATAACACCTGCTGTAACAGGAGGCACAAGGTTGTTTATTCCAATTGGAACCATAACCAGTACCAATTCTAATACTTATGATCCAATAGCGGTTACACCTACTAATACTTCTACTTTTACCATTCACTTGAAAAATGCTGGTGCTTCAGCTTCTAATTATCCCAATTTTATTGCAGCTGTTCAAACAACTTCAAAAGTTGCTGGTAGAGAATGGAATATTTCATCTTCTTCTCCAAGTGCAACTTTACTTGAAATCACCCCTTCATTTACTCCGGGCACTACAAGTCCAGTAATTGGCAGATACAATAGCAGTTTGCCAGGTTGGGAAGAGACAAGTGCAACAAGAAGCGGCAATACTTTTTCAGCTATGGTATATAGGTTTTCACAATTTAGTGTAGGGGAAGCAACTGGGTTCTCTAATACCCTCCCCGTTCAACTTACCCAATTCATTGCAACGCCTAAAGCCCATAGTGTTGCCCTCAATTGGACAACAGCCAGCGAAAAAGACAATGCCGTTTTCCAAATTGAACACAGTGTAAATGGCAAAGACTTCAAATCTGTTGGTTCTGTTAATGGCAACGGTTCTTCTGCTCAAACCATTTCTTATAGTTTTGAACATACTGCTCCAACTGAAGGCGTAAATTATTATAGATTGAAACAAGTAGATCTTGACGGTCAATTTGCATATAGCCCAATCAAAACTGCTATTATCGGCATTTCATCATTTGTGATCAAATCAAATTTGGTAACCAATGCTCTTGATATTATTACGTCAACAAAAGCTCCTGTTGCATTCGGTATTTTTAGCACAACTGGTCAGCGGATGATCAATGATTTTGCCCAAGGCGAAAAATTAGTAGATATAAGCCGCTTACCTGCCGGTTTGTATTTCATTAAAGTGGCTGATGGTCAAGTAGCCCGGTTTGTAAAACAATAAGTTGTAAAGAATTTATGCATGAAATAAGCAAAAAAGCAAGGACAAACATTAACTTGTCCTTGCTTTTTTAGTGATAAGGTTTTCAAAATAATGTATTGTTATGGTAAGAATGAAGTCTTTATTGATTGCAACTGGTTTATCCTTGTCAATGTTGGTAAACGCCCAACAACCCGTTCAAATTAAAGGTGTTTTTCCACAGATGGCTGTGGTGAGCAATCATTTAAACCGAACCGAAGCCGGGATTGGTGCAATGATTCCTTGGGCAAATAAACTTTGGGCGGTGGGATACGTTGCACATATTACTGGCTCTGGTGTTGGATTGTATGAAATCAACGACAGTATGACTTCCCGCAGGCACCCGATGAGTTATACCGGCACTTTTGCCAATAGATTTGTGCACGATAAATCTTACCAAGCATTTATTGGTCCTTATGCCATTGATACCCTCGGAAATGTTAGAATAATACATGATTTAAAAGATCTCCGACTTACATCCACCATGAAACACTTAAGCAAGCCAGACTCTCTGGTGTATTTTCTAACCATGGAAGGGCTTATGTATGAAACCAATGTATATTCGCTCAAAAGCAAGTTGTTGTTTGATTTGGTAAAAGAGTTAGATATTCCGGTTTCTGCCCAAGTGCATTTTAAAGGAGGATTTACGCAAGATGGTAGGGTAGTGGTGGCAAACAATTCTTATTATGAAGACGATTTTCTTGGAAAAAGAGCTGCCGGCAGATTGGCGGAGTGGAACGGAAAAACCTGGACCATTCTAGATCGCAATCCTTATGTGGAAGTAGCTGGCAAAAATTGGTCTGATAAAACCTACGGTAATCCGATATATGCCACAGGCTGGGATCAAGCTTCTGTAATTTTAAAATTCTATAAAAAAGGCGTTTGGAAAACTTATCGCTTACCCAAGGCAAGTTATGCGTATGATCATGCTTGGAATACCGAGTGGATGCGTATCCGCGAAGCCAATACCGAACGGTATTTGATGGATGTACACGGTATATTTTACGAATTGCCCACAATATCTTACAACGGCAATATTATGGTTATCAGGCCAATTTCAAACCATTTGAGAATTGTGCCCGATTTTGTATCGTGGAGAGGAATGTTTGTAATGGCGAGCGACCAAGCAGACCAATCTAGCGGACAGCCTCAATCTGGATTATGGTTTGGTAATATCGACGAGCTTTGGGGAATGGGGAAACCAAAAGGAATTGGTGGACCTTGGTACCATTCAAAACTCAAATCTGGAGCAATTTCAGACCCTTATTTAATGAATGGGTTTGATCAAAAAACAGTACACATATCTAACCACAGCAATCAAGATGTTGAAGTAAGCCTAGAAGTGGATTACTTAAGCGATGATTCTTGGCATTTGTATAAAACCATTAAAATTCCAGCAAACGGATATCAATATCATGTGTTTGAAAATGGATTTTCAGCACAATGGATAAGAGCCAAAGTAAATAAAGCAGCTGAGGTAACCGTACAATTTATTTACAATTAAGAAAATGATGTTTGTTTGTGTATATCTAAATGTTTTAGAATGAAAAAGGTAATTACATTTTTGTTTTTGATGTTTGGGTTTAAATGTTTTTCACAGTCTGAACTATTCCCAAAAGGCAGTAGAGTTTGTTTTGTTGGCAATAGCATCACTAATAACGGAGAATTTTATCATAATATTTATTTGTATTATGTAACACGTTTTCCTCAATTACCTGTAATATTCTTCAATTGTGGAATTTCAGGAGATGTAACAGGTGGAATTTTACAACGAATGGATAATGACATTTTAGTTCACAATCCAACACACGCAGTAATAATGATTGGAATGAATGATGTGAACCGCGGTTTATATGGGGTAACATCAACCAATAACCATGATACATTAAGCAAAAGAGCCAATGCACTTGAAGGGTACAATAAAAACCTCGACAGCATTATACGCATATTTTTGTCTAAAAACATTCAGGTTATTTTACAAAAGCCAACAATTTTTGATCAAACTGCAAAAATTCCAGTTGAAAATCATCTCGGTGTAAACGATGCCCTAAAAAAATGTGCAGATTTTGGAGAATTTCTGGCAAATAAATATCATTTGAAAGCAATAGACTATTGGTCGATTTTACAAAATATCAATACAGCATTGCAGCTAAAAGATTCAACTGCAACCATTATTGGTCCCGATCGAGTACATCCAGGAGCTCCAGGACATTTAATAATGGCTTATCAGTTTTTAAAAACTATGGGATTGCCAAAAAAAGTGTCAAATATTGAAATTGAGGTAAAAAAAGCAAAAGGGAGATTTTCAAAATTTGGAAATGAAACAGCTGAAATTCACAATTTTGTAACAAATGATACATTGTTAAAATTTGATGTTAAGGAATTTTCGTTGCCTTTCCCAACCGTTTCTTCTCAGGCACAGGCATTAA
>CAMBYC010000054.1 GCA_945871875.1 Sphingobacterium thalpophilum | reverse complement strand
GCACTATTAAGCATTCTTAATTTTCTACGTGCAATATCCTGGATTTCAATAGGTAATTTCTTAGACAATATGCCATTCCAAATTTTCTCAGTTTCTCTATCACCGAATGCCTTAATCATTAATAATGAATTGCGTTACTAACGTCAAAGTTAAGTATTTTTCTTTTTAATTTTACAAGTTAAATCAACAGTAAGTTTTAAAAAATACTCGAAATAATCACAGCTTTATTTGTGATTGTTGAATTTTAAAATATATGTACTGCATTTCATTTCCCAACTTTCGACTTGATCGACTTATAACTCATAACTCATAATTCATAATTCATAATTAAATTCTTAATTTTATAACCTCTTATTAACAATTTGTTTATGAAAATATACATTTCCCTCTTTTTGATTTCCCTTATCAACCTAACTGCACTGGCTCAACCTTTTGATCCCTCTTACGCTAGTGCATTAAAATGGCGGATGATTGGACCTTATAGGGGTGGAAGAACAGTTGGTGCAGTAGGTGTTCCTCAACAACCGAATGTTTTTTATATTGGCGTAAACAATGGCGGCGTATGGAAAACGACAGATTATGGTCGCACGTGGAAGCCTATTTTTGACGATCAACCTACCGGATCTATTGGCGATGTTGTAGTGGCACCATCTAACCCTAATGTATTGTATGTTGCTTCTGGGGAAGGTTTGCAGCGCCCAGATTTATCAGTTGGCGACGGCATGTATAAATCTGCTGATGGCGGAAAAACCTGGAGCCATCAAGGATTGAAAGATGGTCAGCAAATTGGTGGATTGGCTATTGACCCTAAAAATGAAAACCGCGTTTTTGCTGCTGTACTAGGACATCCTTATGGTCCCAATAAAGAGCGTGGAATCTATCGCACCACTGACGGTGGAAAGAATTGGAACAACGTATTATATATTGATGAAAACACTGGAGCAATTCAAGTTTTTATTGATCCAACCAACACTAATGTTGTGTACGCAACCATGTGGGCAGGCAGACAAGGTCCATGGGAGAATGGGGCTTGGAATGGCGCAAACAGCGGATTGTACAAATCTACAGATGGTGGAAACACATGGCGCAAATTAACCAAAGGTTTACCCACCACCCAAGAAGGATTGGGCAGAATTGGTTTCGGTGTGGCGCCTTCAGATCCAACAAGATTGTATGCCACTGTTGATGCTGACGAAAAAGGCGGCATTTATCGTAGCGATGATGCAGGCGAAAGTTGGATGCTGATGGATGCTGATCCAAGACTTTGGGGAAGAGGTAGTGATTTTGCTGAAGTAAAAGTAGATCCTAACAATAAAGATATTGTGTACAGTGCCAATGTAGTTACTTGGAAATCAACAGATGGTGGAAAATCTTGGAAAGCATTTAGAGGCGCTCCTGGTGGTGACGATTACCATCGTATATGGATTAATCCAATCAATCCTTCAATCATTTTAATAGCCAGCGATCAAGGGGCACATATCACAGTTAATGGTGGCGAAACTTTCTCTTCTTGGTATAACCAACCTACAGCTCAATTTTATCACGTTAGTACAGATAATTCGTTTCCATACAATGTATATGGCGGTCAACAAGAAAGCGGTTCTGTAGGTATTGCGTCTCGTGGAAATGATGGTCAAATTACTTACCGAGATTGGCATCCTGTTGGCGTTGAAGAATATGGTTATGTTGCCGTTGATCCCTTAGATCAAAACATTATTTATGGTGGTAAGATTACCAAATACGACAAGCGTACCGGACAAGTACAAAACATTGCCCCTGAAGCAGTTAGAACAGGCAAATATAGATTTCTAAGAACAGCACCCGTGTTGTTTTCTCCTGTAGACCCTAAAACATTATATTATGCAGGCAATGTGTTGTTTAAAACACAAAATGGTGGACAAAGTTGGAAAGTGATTAGTCCAGATTTAAGCAGAGAAAGCTGGGAGATTCCAGCCAGTGTGGGCATTTATACCGAAGAAAAGATGAAAACCATGCCTCGTAGAGGTGTTATCTATACCATTGCTCCATCTTTTAAAAATGTAAATACTATATGGTGCGGTACAGATGACGGTTTGATTCACCTCACCAACGATGGTGGTATGCATTGGAAAAATGTTACGCCATCTGTTATAACATCTTGGAGCAAAATATCATTGATGGAAGCCAGTCATTTCGATGTACAAACGGCCTATGCTGCGGTAAATTGCATTCGTTTAGACGACCAGAAGCCTCATATTTACAAAACCAATGATGGCGGAAAAACCTGGAAAGAGATTGTAAATGGCTTACCCAACGATCCAATTAATGTGGTTCGTGAAGATCCCTATAGAAAAGGAATGTTGTATGCCGGTTCTGAGCGTGCGGTATATGTATCGCTTGATGAAGGTGAACATTGGCAATCTTTACGCTTGAATATGCCGGCAACATCTATCAGAGATTTAGTGATTAAAGACAATGATCTTGTTGTAGGTACTCACGGCAGAAGCTTTTGGATTTTAGACAATATTGCCCCTTTAAGAGAATTGAATACCATTGTTTATAACAATCCTATTACTCTGCATCGACCTGCATCGGCATGGCGCGTGCGTTGGAGCATGTACACAGACACTCCAGTTCCACAGGAAGAAGCTGCAGGTGAAAATCCTCCAGATGGTGCCATTATCGATTACTACATCAATCAAAATATTACCGATGATATTACCTTAGAAATTAGCGATGCCAAAGGAAATCTAGTGAGGAAATTCAGTTCGGCAGACAAACCATATATCAAACCACAAGACAATATTCCCGATTATTGGGTAAGACCACAAGAAATGTTGTCAAAAACAAAAGGAGCACATCGCTTTATTTGGGATTTACATTATACGCCAGTTGATGTAACACCAACCTACCCAATGGGTGCTGTTTATCAAAAAACTGCTCCTAATACAAATTCACCATGGGTAATGCCTGGAACATATACGGTAAAACTATTAGCAAATGGACAAATATTATCCCAACAATTGATAGTTAAAATGGACCCAAGAGTAAAAACTACCGTAATTGATTTGCAACTTCAATTTGATTGGACAAAAAAACTATACGATTTAAGGAATAAAGTAAGATCAATAACAACAAAAGATGCATCACTTAACAAAGAGAAAAGCAATATTGATAGCCAGTTGGCTTCAATAATCGATCTTTTACAAGATGCTGACAACAAACCAACTACACAAGCTTTGGATGCAGCAACAGTATTGATTGCAAATGCAAACAAGTGGATTTCTGTAGCAGGTAAGTGAAACTAAATTTTGGTTAGTTGAATTAGATATTGTGAAAAATAGCATCTTTAAATTAGATTTGCATTATGTTGAAAGTAGGAATATTTGGTGTGGGCCATTTGGGCAAATTTCATATTGGCAATTGGCAAAAAATTGCAGACACAGAAATTGTAGGATTTTATGATCCCAATGATGCTATGTCTGCTGAGGTTGAAAAGAAATTTGGTTTAAAAAGATATTTGGTTGCAGAAGAGTTAATGAAAATCATTGATGCAGCGGATGTTGTGGCACCAACTACATACCACCATGAATTATGTACGTTAGCAATTCGCAATGGGAAGCATGTGTTTGTAGAAAAGCCAATGGCAGATACCATTGAACAAGCCAAAGAAATGATGCAATTGGTAAAAGAAGCCAATGTAAAGTTTCAAGTTGGGCATGTAGAAAGATTTAATCCTGCTTTTTTAGCTTTAGATACTTCCCAGTTGAACCCAATGTTTATTGAAGTGCATCGTTTGGCACAATTTAATCCAAGAGGCACTGAAGTAAGCGTAATTCTAGATTTAATGATTCATGATATTGATATCATTTTACATATTGTAAAAAGCAATATCAAAAACATCTATGCAAGTGGAGTTGCCGTTATGACGGAAACGCCAGATATTGCAAATGTACGTATTGAATTCAACAACGGTTGTGTAGCCAATTTAACTTCTTCAAGAATTTCAATGAAGAAGATGCGGAAGATGCGCCTATTCCAAAAAGATGCATATATAGGTATAGATTTCCTTGATAAAAAGACCGAAATCATCAAACTAGACAAAAATGAATCCGCAGAAAAGGCAGCATTTACCTTTGATATTGAAACGCCCCAAGGCAATAAAACCATTGCCATAGAAAATCCAAATATCAAAGATGTAAATGCCATAGAGGCAGAACTTACTGCGTTTAGAGATGCAATTGCAAACAATACAAGACCACCTGTAAATGAATTGGATGGGTTTATGGCGATGGAAGTAGCACATGAAATTTTAACGAAAATCCATTCAAACGCTCTTAACCAAAGTTAAAAACGATTGCTTATTGACAAGCTCTACACAACCATTACTACTTACTTATTTTGAAAAGAATTATTGACATTATTTTTGCAATCACTGCAATCATTATACTTTCACCATTACTTTTGTATACCATCATAAGAGTTTGGTTTTCATCAAAAGGACCAATTTTTTACACACAAGAAAGAATTGGCTTCAATGAAAAACCATTTACCATTTATAAATTTAGATCAATGGTAGAAGAAGCCGAAAAAGATGGTCCACAATTGTCTTATTTTTTTGACCCTAGAGTCACAAATTGGGGTAAAGTTATGCGCAAATGGAGAATAGATGAATTGCCACAGTGTTGGAATATTTTAAAAGGTGATATGAGTGTTGTTGGTCCAAGACCAGAAAGAAAGTATTATACCGACCAATTGACAAAAGACTGTCCAAAATATCCTGAACTTTTTAAAGTTAAACCAGGATTAACCAGTTTAGGCATGGTAAAATACGGATATGCAGAAAATATCCACCAAATGAAAGAAAGGATGCAGTTTGACTTAGAGTATATTCAGAAACAATCGCTATTATTGGATTTCCAAATTATTATACAAACCATTATTTTACTGTTCACGGGAAAAGGAAAATAAAATGTTCAAAAATGCTATCCTATTTGTTTTAATGCTCTTATTTGTGCAAATTTCAATTGCACAAAAACATCCTTATTGGCAACAGCAAGTAGATTACAACATAGAGGTTCTTCTGCAAGTTGCAGACAATACTTTAGAAGCCAAAGAAACGATAAAATACATTAATAATTCACCAGACACATTAACCTACTTATGGGTACATCTTTGGCCAAATGCTTTCAAAAACGATAAAACAGCATTTAGTGACCAGTTGTTATTGAATGGAGATACAAGGTTTTATTTTTCCACCCCCGAACAAAAAGGGTATATCAATAGATTAGATTTCAGAATTAATGGTGCAGCCATTCAAACAGAAGATCATCCAGAACATATAGATATTGTAAAAATCATACTTCCAAAACCCCTAATCCCCGGTGAATTTACAATAATAACTACCCCGTTTCATGTAAAATTGCCACAGAACTTTTCTAGAGGGGGTTACAATGAAAAAACATACCAAATTACACAATGGTATCCTAAAATTGCAGCTTATGATGATGAAGGGTGGCATCCACTACCCTATTTAGATCAAGGAGAATTTTATAACGATTTCGGGAATTATGAAGTAAAGATTACGACTCCAGCAAATTTTATCATTGCAGCAACAGGAAATCCACAGCAAAAAATACAAGAAAACATAAATTTTCCTACATCCAAGCCCAAAAAAACAATACAAACAAAACCCAATAAAAGAAATTGGAATACAATTCCGTTAAAAACATATACTTATAGACAAGAAAATGTTACAGACTTTGCATGGTTTGCCGATACCACATTTTCAGTATTAACAGATTCAGTTCAATTGCCTTCCAAAAAATGGGTAAAACTGCAAAGCTATTTTCATTTTCAATCGTTCCCCATTTGGAAAAACAGTATACAATACATTAAAAATGCTATTTTATACCATTCGCAGTGGATTGGCGAATATCCATACGATGTAGTTACTGTTGTTGAAGGAGAACAAGGATTTCAAGGGGGGATGGAATACCCAACCATTACCATTTTAACAGGAGCTTCTACACCCAAAGATTTGGACTTGCTTATTTTCCATGAAGTGGGTCACAATTGGATGCAAGGAATTTTATCTACCAATGAAAGAAAACACCCTTGGATGGATGAAGGGATGAATACTTATTATGAAAATAAGTATCAAGCATTGCGTTATCCCGATAACAAAAATCTAAGAGGTCTAATAGGATTTATAGGTGATTCTAGATTTTCTGAATTGTTGGCTACCAATCAAGCTGCAACGCATAAAGATTATCCAATTGATTCACCCTCAGATGAATTTACGGCAACAAATTATAGCCAAATGGTGTATACCAAAGCGGCAGCGTGGATGAAATACCTAGAAAGCAGTATTGGTATTGATTCATTTGATAAGGCGATGAAATCATATTATGCACAATGGAAATTCAAACACCCAAAACCTAAAGATTTCAAAAATAGTATTGAAACTTCCACAAATCTAAACCTTGATACTAGCTTTCGTCTATTAACCCAAAGAGGAATGTTGCCCACGTGGAGTAATAAACCATTTAAAATTGTTCCATTTTTTAATTTTAAAGAGATTTACACCCATGAACCTATTTTTGTGATGCCAATTGCGGCATACAATAGTTTTAACGGATTCATGCCAGGCATAGCCTTACACAATTTTACTTTGCCTTTGCCCAAGTTAACGGTAGCAGTTGTTCCACTTATCGGTTTAAAAAGTAAAAAATTTAGTGGTACAGGACGGGTTGGATATACTTTGTATCCAAAGGGAATTTTTAACAAAATTGAATTTATTTTAAATGGAAGTTCAATTGTACAAGCTGAATATAAAGATTCTACAAAACACTTTTATTTAGGAAACAACCGTATAAATCCGTCAGTTTTATTTCAATGGAAAGAAAAAAATCCATTAAGTACCACTCAAAAATTTATACAATTTAAATATTTCGCAATTGGAGAAGGTGAATTGCGGTATACAAAAGATAATAGCAGTCAAAATTATTCTATCAAAAAAATTCAAAACGATTATTCACTTGCACAATTGCGTTTTGTATGGGCAAATACAAGAGTATTATATCCCTATCGTTCTGAATGGCTAAGTGAATTCCATAAAGACTTTGTTAGATTGAGTTATACTGGAAATCATTTTTTCAACTTTGCAAAAAAAGGTGGTTTAAATGTTCGATTCTTTGTTGGTAAATTTATTTATACGGCTCCAAAAACATTAAGTACTTCATTTAAAACAGATCGTTTTCACCTCAATATGTCTGGTCCAAAAGGTTATGAAGATTATACTTATTCCGATTATTTTGTGG
This sequence comes from Sphingobacterium thalpophilum, assembly GCA_945871875.1. Classification (GTDB taxonomy): domain Bacteria; phylum Bacteroidota; class Bacteroidia; order Chitinophagales; family Chitinophagaceae; genus Pollutibacter. The sequence goes on along the minus strand of CAMBYC010000054.1, from coordinate 14,155 downwards.
GAAGGCGTGAATTTGAAGGATTTTCATCACAACAGATTATGGAAAGAGATGGTTCATTCAAAGTAAGAACAGATTTATTGAGTGAAAAAGTTGGCAAAACAGACAATTGGTTGGCAGCGATGAATTTTACAGTTGATGTGCCGGATCAATTAAACCCATTACAAGCATTACCCATTAAAATACCACTGAAACTTTTTGTTGATTTAGGCACAAACGATAAAGGATATGTCCAAGTAAATGAAGGACAACCTAAATTTCTATTTGATGGCGGATTACAGTTATCATTGTTGAACAATTTGGTAAACTTTTATTTTCCAATGGTTTATAGTAAAGTATATGGAGATTATTACAAATCAGTTCCAGGAAATAAGTTCTTACAGAGGATGTCATTTAGTATAAACATTCAGAATTTTAATTTTCAGCAGCTGAAAAAAGCATTTGGCAAATGAGGCAAATTCAACTCCTAAATCGTGCGGAGATTGATGAAGAGCGGTGGAACGATTGTATAAAAAAAGCACCCAATGGTTTAATTTACGGAACTACAGATTACTTAGATGCCATTGCTCAAAAGTGGAAAGGGCTGGTTTATGGTAATTATGAAATTGTAATGCCAATACCTTACACTAGATTTTTATGGTTTTCGCTTATTCAACAACCATTTTTCATACAACAACTCGGAGCGTTTGGGAAATCAATTGATGAAGAAGTTTTAGAGTTGTTTATCAATCATTTGTATAAAAAATTTGAATATGGTTGTTTAATTTTAAATTACGGCAATCGCATTAAAGACGCTGGGGAAAGGATTAATTTAATTCTTCCACTAGATGTTGATTACAATACAATTCAAAATAAATACAGTAAAGACTTACAACGTAATCTACATTTCGCTAAAAGATTTGAATTCACATATAAAGTTTCAACAGACGCAGTTCAATCGCTAAAATTGTTTAAAAGATTATACCATCATCGTTTTCAAAATATTAAATCAATACATTTTAAGCGAGAAATTGAATTCTTATTATCGAATCCAGAGAAGGCAATAGTTAGAGAAATTTATCTTGAAAATGAATTGCATGCATCTTTAATGGCGTTAAAAGATGACAGAAGAATATATCTATTGTTTTCTGCAACAACTGAAAGTGGAAGAAAATCTAAATCCAATCATGTTTTAATAGATAAAATCATAAGAGAATTTGCGGGGCAAGATTATATTTTAGATTTTGAAGGATCTGAGATACCAAGTGTTGCCTACTTTTATAAAAACTTTGGTGCGATTCTGCAGCCCTATTTTGAAATTCGTTGGAATAATTTACCCTGGTGGTTGAAATTGGTGAAAAAATAAATCAACTAACTACTAACTACTAACCACGATCCTCGCAAATTCCAAATCAGCAGGAACTGTAATCTTTATATTTACATCTTCTCCAGGAAATAATGCAACAGAATGGCCTAATTTTTCTACCACAGAGGCTTCATCAGTAAAAGATAAATCAAAAGGTTGGTTAAAAGCTGGCAATAAAATTTCGCTTTTAAAGGTTTGGGGAGTTTGAACAGCACGCAACACATCACGATTGATAATTTGAGAACTATTGCCATTAATCATTCTTATACTATCTTTAATGGGAACAACAGGGATTGCTGAACCTTCTTTAAGAGCAGTTTGGTAGGCTAATTTTATCAGGTTTACTGACACAAGACAACGCACCGCATCATGTACAAATACAATTGATGATGAATTAATTAATGATAGTCCAGCTTTAACAGAATCAAATCTTGTAGCACCACCTGAAATGCATGCAATAGATTTGATAGGGAAATAGTTTTGAATCAATTGTTTGCCGTTCTCCAAGTATGCAGCTGGTAAAACCAAAATTATTTTTATATCGTCAAAAGCAGAAACAAATGCTTCGATAGTATATATTAAAATGGGCTTATTGTTAATTTCAAGCAATTGTTTCGGAATTTCAGACCCCATTCGGGTGCCACTCCCACCAGCTACAATAACCGCAATTTTATCCATAGTCAATTTTATCAAAAATAAACATATCTTGCCAATATGTTGCGTTGTGTAGTATTTCTCATGATTATTTCCTTCTTAATATCTTGTAATCCGGAAAAAGAACAAGTACGTCAATTAATGGCACTAACAACAAAAAAAGAGTGGTTAAACCACCAGACACTAGTTTCTTATAACATACAAAAACTGAATAAAGAAAACAAAACAGTGCAAATTCAAGTTAGCGGTGTAATTACTACGGGAATAGACCTATTTCTAATAACACCAAATTCTTTTACAATAAATAGTAAATCTATAAAACTAGTAGTTCCAACTGCAAAAATAATTAACATCATTCCTGATGAGTTGACATTACAAAACTCAAAAACAATGTTTCAAGGTTTAAAAGACAGTTCAAACCTTTTGAATCTATTGACCAATCAAATTAGAAACAAAATTGATACTTTAGTTATTTTGCAACAAACGGAGCAGAATGCTGCTATAGTTTTACAAAACTTGCTAAAAATAAAAGGGTATAAATCTATTAATATTCGTTTTTCAAATAACATCGCACAAAAACCAGCAAAATGAGAAAGTATAAAAAAATCATAATGTTGGGTTTAATAGTAATTTTTGCTGTAATATTTTGGGAGAAGGCTGGAATATTATCAACTAATAAAAATTATTTCTCATCTTTTTCAGTAACGCCTTCAAAAGAAGAAATAATTGCCCAAACAAGGTCACTTGCTGAAGTAGTTGTTGTTTCAGCTTATGATGAATTTATAGTTGATACCATAACTTACAAAGTTCAAAACACATTAGATAGTGATGATAAGCGATTAAAAAGTCAAAACTTAGTAAAAATAAAGGGGATTACAAAAGCAAGTGTGCCAATAAAAGAGCTAACTGTATTTCAAATTGTTGCAAATGAAGATTCAATTGCAATTCGTTTACCAAAGCCGGAAATACTATCAGTTAAAATTGATTCGGTAATCAAGCAGTTTTCAACAATTGGGGATGATAAAATATTGAATTTATCTGGAAAAGTAATAATTGATATTAAGGATTTGCTCCAAAAAAGGGCTGAGGATCATCAAATAAATTCTACAGCAACTTTGCAAAGTATAAATACCTTGGGCAATTATTACAAACTTTTAGGGTTTAGAAAAGTATATTTTAATTGATAAATTGTGTTTTCAACAAACGTTTACATTCTTCCAATAATTTGCTTTTATTGATAGATACTGTACCTACTTCTTCACAAACCAATCCACCTGCAATATTTGCCATTTCAGCCATTAATTCAACATCTTTTGAAATAGCATAAACTATGGAAGCTACCGCAATTACGGTATCTCCCGCACCACTAACATCGGCAATATTTCTACGGTGAGATGGAATTATTTTATGAACAATACCATTATTAAAATATGTTCCATATTCAGAAAGGGTAACAAAAGAAATTTGGTGGTTCAAAAGGTGATAAAGTTGTTGATGTATATTGTCTAACAACGTTTTACTTACACCACTTTCAACAATATTTAACCCATCTTTTACTTCTTTCATATTGGGTTTAAAAATATCTACTTCACGATAAGTAAAGAAGTTTTTTCTTTTTGGGTCAACTGCTGTTAAAATACCTCTTTTTTTACATAAAGCGATTAATGTAGTGATAACATTTTCTGTCAAAACGCCTTTATTGTAATCTTCAAATAATAAGACTGCAGGATTTTCTTGATCAATGTATTTCAATGCAGCTTCTAATAAAAGTTGTTCTTCAGGAAGTTGTAAGAATGAGGTAACTTCTGTATCCAATCGCATCATTTGCTGGTTGCGACTGATAACCCTCATTTTATTTGTTGTAATTCGTGTTGAGCTTGAAATTAAATAATTCGCATTTATACCAGCATTTGCGAACATTCCATTAAGTTGTTTTCCATCTTCATCATCACCTATTACAGATAAAACTGTAGTTTGAGCTCCAAGGGATGCTAAGTTTAAAGCAACATTTCCAGCACCACCAATACGATATTCCTTACTTTCAACTGCAACAATCGGAACTGGTGCTTCAGGAGATATTCTGTCAACATTACCCCATAAGTAAGTGTCTAACATCACATCGCCAATTACACCAATTTTAATGTTTTTAAATTGTCCAAAAAGATCATCTATATTCATTGGTGATAAAATTTATTGCAAAAAAGAATATCAACTGCTGAAAAACACAATTAATTGTTATTCAGCAGTTGATAATATTAAAACAAATGTATTTTATTGATTGGTTTTCTTTGCAGTGAAAAAGTATATGGGAATACCCAACATTGCTATAATCATTCCAGGCCAAGTATATTGTGGTTTAAACCATATTAATAATGAGCAAAATGCAATTCCCATTACAATATATATGATTGGAAGCACAGGAAATCCAAAAGCTTTGTATGGTCTATCTGCCAATGGCTGCTTTTTACGAAGAAGAAATATTCCAATTATCGTTAATACATAGAATATTACTACAATAAAAGAAACCATGTCTAGCAAATCGCCATATTTACCACTAAGACATAATAAAGAAGCAACAACACATTGTGCCCAAAGTGCCCATTGTGGTACAGAATTTTTGTTCAAATAACCTGCTTTCTTAAAAAACAATCCATCTTGTGACATTGTATAATACACTCTCGCTCCTGCCAATACTAGGCCATTTATACATCCAAAAGTTGAAACCATTATTAAAATAGCGATTATTGATTTTCCAATTGGTCCAAATATCACATTTGCAGCTGCAACAGCCAAACGGTCTTCATCAGGAAATGCTATTTGCTGCAATGGCAAAACATTTAAATACATAAAGTTTGCAGAAATATATATAACAGTTACGATTCCTGTTCCCAAGAACAAGCTTAATCCAATATTTCGTTGTGGATTTTTGATTTCTCCGGCAATAAAAGTCACGTTATTCCAAGCATCACTACTAAAAACAGAGCCAACCATTGAGGCTGCAATTGCACCCATTATGGTTACTCCGCTTATTGAAGTCCAAGTAATTGTAGCTAACCCATCAGCTGATTTAACTGCTTGCATAGCATTAAAACCAGTTGACCAGTTTGCATTCCAAAAACTTTCTTTCACCAAGAAAAACCCAAATAAGGTTAATCCAAATAAGGCGATTAGTTTTGAAATAGTAAAACTTGTTTGAATGATTTTACCCTCTTTTACACCTCTAGTATTTATATAGGTGAGGAGAATAATGATTAATATAGCGAGAAGTTGTGCTTTGTAAATATTGAAAGGTCCAATTACAAACAATAAATTTTCTGGCAAGATTCGTAATTCAGGGAAAAAATAACCACTGAATTTAGCAAATGCCACTGCTACTGCGGCAATAGTTCCTGTTTGGATTACAGAAAAGAAACTCCAACCGTACACAAATCCAACCAATGGATTGTATGCTTCTTTTAAAAACACGTATTGTCCACCAGCCTTAGGAAACATTCCACTTAGTTCGCCATAACTAATTGCAGCAATCATGGTCATAACACCAGTAATTGCCCAAACCATTATCAACCAACCTGCACTTCCTACATTTCTTACTATATCAGCACTTACAATAAAAATTCCAGAACCAATCATAGAACCCGCTACCACCATTGTGGCATCTAATAATCCTAAACTGGGTTTAAAGGAAGTGGTATTGCTGTTTGAAGTCATGTTAGAAAGTTATTTTTAATAAAAAAATTGACTGGCTATGATTTAGATAATCATTATGGAGAGATTACTTTTTGCTTTTGTTATAAGCATCGTTTAATCCAGCAGCTACTTGATTGGTAATATTATAAGTTGTGTCTTTGTAAAACATTACGTTTAAACCACTACTATAAGAAAATATGTATGAATATTTTTCTTTTTTGTTGAAATCTAGCAAGAAATCGTTCATACGTTTTCTTAAATCGTCCATTGTACGTATTCCTTCTTCTTGAATTTGACCTTCGAAAATCCTTTTTTGCTCTTCTAGGTTTTGCATTTTGCGGGTATAATCACGCTGAAAAGCTTCGCCTTCTGCTTGTGTAATACTATTTCCTCTTTGTTGAAACGCTTTTCCTTCATTTTGAATTTGTTGATAAGCACTATTCAAATCTCTGTCTGCTAATTCTTTTTTCTTTTCAAATTCGATCATTTTAGATTTATAATAAACAAATTTTTCTTGAATGCTATCTAAATCTACATATGCTACACGTAATGGTCTAAATCCGCTTGAATCTTTTGTATTAACACCTAACGAATTTGATGAACTTCCATTATTTTTAAATTGAAGAACAAAAAGAATTACTACACAAACAGCTAAAACAGCTACTGAAATTGGTAAAAAATTTTTCATTTAATTGAAATTGTTGTAAAAAGTAAAAATATAATAAAACAGCAGGAAAATCGAAATTTTCCTGCTGTTTATGTAAAATAAATGTGTTTAAAGATTATTCATCGTCATCAAAACTCATTGCTTCACGCGTAGTTTTCAACAATTCGTATTCTTCTTTGCTACCGATAATCATATTTTCAAACTCCCTCAAACCTGTTCCTGCTGGAATATGATGACCTGTAATAACATTTTCTTTCAAACCTAGCATATCATCTGTTTTACCTTGAATGGCTGCTGATGACAATACTTTGGTTGTTTCTTGGAACGAAGCTGCTGAAATCCAACTTTGAGTACCCAATGAAGCTTTGGTAATACCCAAAAGTACTGGACGAGAAGTTGCAGAATTTGCATCTCTAAACTCCGCTACTTTACGATCACCTCTTCTAAGGATTGAGTTCTCTTCACGAAGTTCACGCAAACTTACAATTTGACCAGCCTTAAGTTTCGCAGAATCTCCTGGATCTAAAACAACTTTCTTATCATAAATCCAATCGTTCTCTTCATTGAATTCAAAACGATCTACTAAATCTTCTTCAAGGAAGCGTGTATCACCTGGATCTACAATCTCCAACTTCTTCATCATCTGCCTTACGATTGATTCAATGTGTTTGTCGTTGATTCTTACACCTTGTAATCGATAAACTTCTTGAATTTCATTTACCACATATTCTTGAACTGCAAATGGTCCTTTGATAGACAAGATATCGCTTGGTGCCATTTGTCCATCAGATAATGGTGTTCCTGCTTTTACAAAGTCACCATCTTGTGCCAAAATTTGGCGGGTTAATGGAACCAAATATTTTCTTGTTACACCATCTCTTGCTTCAATTACAATTTCTCTGTTTCCTCTTTTCACTGCTCCAAATGCTACAACACCGTCAATTTCTGAAACAATAGCAGGATTACCTGGATTTCTTGCTTCAAACAATTCAGTAACCCTTGGTAAACCTCCCGTAATATCTCTTAGTTTGCCTAAAACACGTGGAATTTTTACCAAAATCTGACCAGCTGTAACTTGTTCTTCCTCATCTATAATTAAGTGAGAACCAACAGGCATGTTATAGTTCTTTGTATCCGTAACACCTTCAATTATGATTGAAGGAATCTTTGTTTTGTCTTTGGTTTCGATAACCACTTTTTCACGGTGACCAGTTTGTTCGTCTGATTCCTCTCTGAAAGTTACACCCTCAATAACATTTTCTAGCTTTACCGTTCCGGCAATTTCGGCCATTATAACGTTATTGTATGGATCCCAAGAGCAAATCACATCACCTTTTGCCACTTTTTGACCATCTTTAACAAACAATGTAGCACCATAAGGAAGGTTATTTGTAATCAACTGGCGATCATTTTTCTTATCTACAATTCTTACTTCACCAGTTCTTCCGATTACAATCTCTCTCTCTATAATTTCACCAGATTCACTAACAGCTTTTGTTACTGTTCTAGTTAATTCATCCAATTCAATTGTTCCATCAAATTTTGCAAGCAATTTAGAGTCAACAGATGCCGAACTTGCCGCACCACCCACGTGGAAAGTTCTTAGGGTAAGCTGGGTTCCTGGTTCTCCAATTGATTGTGCTGCAATAATTCCTACTGCATCTCCTCTTTGAGCAATTGAACCGGTTGCAAGATTCAATCCATAACATTTAACACAAACTCCACGCTTGCTTTCGCAAGTTAAAACTGAACGAATAGCTACTGTTTCAATACCTGCTTTGTCAATTTTGCGTGCCACATCACTATCAATGTGTTCGTCTGCTTTTACCAAAAGCTCATCAGTAATTGGGTCATACACATTGTGCAATGATGTTCTTCCCTCAATTCTGTCGATTAATGGTTCTACTATATCTTCATTGTCTTTTAAGGCACTGATGTCAATACCTCTTAAAGTTTTACAATCTTCTTCTGTGATTACTACGTCTTGCGCCACATCCACCAAACGTCTGGTCAAATAACCCGCATCTGCTGTTTTTAATGCCGTATCAGCCAAACCTTTACGTGCACCGTGTGTAGAAATGAAATATTCTAATACACTCAATCCGTCTTTAAAGTTTGACAAAATCGGGTTTTCAATGATTTCAGATCCTGATGAACCACTTTTTCTAGGTTTTGCCATCAAGCCTCTCAAACCTGCCAACTGCTTTACCTGCTGCTTGCTACCACGTGCTCCAGAATCCAACATCATAAATACAGAGTTGAATCCTTGGTTGTCGATAGTCATCTCATTAATCAAAGTTGCAGTTACCTTAGTATCCAACCTTGACCAAATATCAATAATCTGGTTATACCTTTCATTATTGGTAATTAAACCCATATTGTAGTTTTCCCAAACTTCATTTACCTCTTTAGTGGCTGTATCAATTGATTTCTGCTTTGATGCTGGCACTACCAAGTCTTGAATGTTGAAGGACAATCCACCACGGAAAGCCATACGGAAACCCAATTCTTTAATATTATCTAGGAATTTGGCAGTAGTAGGCACATCAGTAATTTTAATGATGTTACCAATAATTTCTCTAAGTGCTTTTTTAGTAAGCAATTGATCAATGAAACCTACTTTTTCTGGCACTTGTTGGTTAAACATTACTCTACCAACTGTAGTTGATATTAACTTTAAATGCAATCCGCCATCTATATCTCTTACTGTTGTTTTTACTTTGATGTGGGCATGCAGATCAATACGGTTTTCATTATATGCGATCATCACCTCTTCTGGAGAGTAAAAACTCATTCCTTCTCCCCTAACAGTTAAAGTATCTGTACTTTTCTTTCCTTTAGTGATGTAGTATAGTCCCAATACCATGTCCTGAGAAGGCAAAGTAATTGGTGTACCATTCTGGGGGTTAAGAATATTGTGAGAAGCCAACATCAACAATTGTGCTTCCAATATTGCAGCATTGCTCAATGGAACGTGAACAGCCATCTGGTCACCATCAAAGTCAGCGTTAAAAGCCGAAGTAACCAACGGGTGCAACTGAATTGCCTTTCCTTCAACCAATTTAGGTTGGAAAGCTTGGATAGACAAACGGTGCAATGTTGGGGCACGGTTCAACATAATTGGGTGACCTTTCAATATATTTTCAAGGATATCCCAAACAATTGCTTCTTTACGATCTACCAATTTACGGGCAGATTTTACTGTTTTTACAATACCTCTTTCTATTAGTTTGCGGATTATAAATGGCTTGAATAATTCCGCACCCATATCTTTTGGCAATCCACACTCATGTAATTTCAATTCTGGTCCTACCACAATTACAGAACGACCAGAATAGTCAACACGCTTACCCAACAAGTTCTGGCGGAAACGTCCTTGTTTACCTTTCAATACGTCAGAAAGAGATTTTAAAGCTCTTCCGCCTTCGGCTTTTACTGCATTGCTTTTGCGACTGTTGTCGAACAATGAATCAATCGCCTCTTGAAGCATACGCTTTTCGTTGCGAAGAATTACTTCAGGTGCTTTGATTTCCAACAAACGCTTTAGACGATTGTTACGGATAATTACCCTGCGGTACAAATCGTTCAAATCTGATGAAGCAAATCTACCACCATCCAAAGGAACTAAAGGACGAAGTTCTGGTGGAATTACAGGAATATATTGCATTACCATCCATTCTGGACGGTTTAAAATTCTTTTGTTGGCATCGCGGAAAGACTCTACAACGCTCAATCTTTTTAATGCTTCTGCTTTACGCTGTTGAGAAGTTTCGTTAGCTGCAGAATTCCTCAAAGAGAAACTTAAGCCATCCAAATCAATTCTTTTCAACAAATCGCTTACTGCATCAGCACCCATTTTAGCGATAAACTTATTTGGATCCTCATCTGGAAGATGTTGATTATCTCTTGGCAAGGTATCCAATAAATCCAGATACTCTTCTTCTGTGAGTAAATCGCCTTGTTTCATGCCTTTTTCCTCGCGGATACCAGCCTGAATAATTACATATCTTTCATAATATATAATGGTTTCTAATTTCTTAGAACTCATCCCCAACAAATAACCAATTTTATTTGGTAGAGATTTAAAATACCAAATGTGGATTACAGGAACAACCAATTTAATGTGTCCCATACGCTCGCGACGAACTTTCTTTTCTGTAACTTCAACGCCACATCTGTCGCAAACAATTCCTTTATAACGGATTCTCTTGTATTTACCACAAGCACATTCGTAATCTTTAACAGGACCAAAAATACGCTCACAAAATAAACCATCACGCTCAGGCTTGTAAGTGCGGTAATTGATGGTTTCTGGTTTCAATACCTCGCCAAATGAACGCTCCAATATTGAATCTGGAGAAGCTAGGCTGATGGTAATCTTTGAAAAATTTGCCCTCGGCCGATTGTCTTTCTTAATTGCCATAATTATTTAATGAAGTTTAACCGGTTAACGTAAACTGAAATACAATTATAAATAATGGAACATGCTGTAAATATTTATTGAAAATCAATACTTTGTATAGAAAATCATAAAATAAACATTATAACACCCCCAAATTAAGGAGGGCAAAGGTAACTAATTTTTTTAAAAATATAGTGTATTTGGAAGAAAGTAATTATAAAATTCTATAAATTTTGTTCCAACCCAATTTGTTTTGTTTTTTGTAGCCAACGTGCTTTAATTACTTCTTGTACGGCTACCCCTTTTATCTTGCTGTCTAACCAAGATATAATGTCTAAATACATAAACGACCTCCTCTCAAGCGGATTGACTTCATATTGTATGAGTTTATCCCGTAATTGTTCAAAAGATTCTTTTACTTGCTGTTGGTTTATCTTAAAAGATTGCTGCAAAAATTTAAATATTTCTTCTTCAACAACGCTTAAATTCTGCATTTTAGCCATAAATCGATAAACAGACCTTATCAAATATTGCAACAACTCGTAATTGCCTAACTCATAATGGCTTATTAAATGTAATAATCTTGCATAACATTGTAAATCGGTTCTTAAATCTACCTTCCAATTGATAATTTTATTCAGATAATTTATGGTTGATGCATAATCCGCAGCACCAAAATACAAACAAGCAATTTTATAATAAAAAACCAATATCCGATGTGGATCCAACAACAAATTGTAATCTGTTAATTTTTCTTTAATGTAAGGAACAAGCAACAACCCTTCACTAAAACTACCTTCTAAATAGTGTTTGTTAATTTTTGCAAGATATAAGTATACGAAAGACTGCACTCTATTGTTGTCTGTAGCTGTAGCTTCATCAGAATTGTAATAATTTTCTAAAACCAATAATATTTCTTCAAACTTTTCATAATTCTGCAACATAAAATGGGCATTTAGCAAATTGTGCAATCCCTTTATATAATGTTGAGATTCTACAGATTTCATAAAAGGTGATTTTTCAAACAAATCAACCCAACGTTGGCAATTTTTGTAATAATTTAAAAAATCTTGCAAAATAAAGCCATACCAAGCAAAACTTTGATGGTAATACAACTTTTCATAGAATCCATAAAACTGATTGGCTTCTTTGGGCAATTGGTTTTCGAAAAATAGTTTCACCAATTGTACATCATTTTCATCTCTTGCATGACCTTTTTTTATATACCAACCATACAATTGTAATGCTAAATTTGATAATTTCCCTACCATCACTAATCTTTCATCCAACTCATCTACTTCTTTAGCCAATTGTTCAGCCCTATCTTCAAAACTTCTGGTAATATGAAGTGACTCAATTTTTTTCTCAAAAATTAATGCCTGCAACCCAAATGTTATCTGGTTGTTTTCATTTGCTAATGCTTTAATTTTTTCCAATAGTTTCAATGCATGGCTATACAAACCCTTGTTGTAAAGAATTCTTGCGAAATCCATTTGCTCATGCAATTGAATGTCTATATTTCTACTATCGTGTAAAATCCTTAAACTAGCCAATATTTGTTTGTACAAATGTGCTTTAAGGTTAGATAGCTGTTGCTTTTTTATTGAAACATTTTTTCGCAATAAATATTCCTCATCATAGCCATCCATTTTTTCTAATGCATCAAACAAAACAGTTATTTTAAGATCCCCAAGCGCAGAATTTCTGCCAACAAAAAGTTTAAAATTTCTTTTTTCGGCCTTACTAAGGGTCTTAATCAACTGAAACAATTCGTCTTTTAATCGGTTGGGCATCGTATGGTAATTTCTTTAAAACAGTCTGCTGGCATGTATTTCAGCACCAACTATTACATTTTGAAATCGTAAATTATATACTAAATTGAAGAATTTTCCTCAAAGGATAAGAATAAATTCGTAAACACATCAATTTTAAACATTACAGGATAGAAAATTGGTTGCATACTTTCATTATAAAGAACAAATTATGGCTGAAGATAAAATATATATATTTGATACCACTTTAAGAGACGGAGAACAAGTGCCTGGATGCAAATTGAATACTAAAGAAAAAATTGAAATCGCTCTTCAATTGGAATCATTGGGGGTAGATATTATTGAAGCTGGTTTTCCAATTTCTAGCCCTGGAGACTTTGATGCAGTTTTCCAAATATCTAAGGCAATAAAAGACACAGTGATTTGTGGATTGACGAGGGCTGTTTTGAAAGATATTGAATCTGCAGCTGCCGCTTTACGTCCTGCTGCCCGTCCACGTATACACACAGGTATTGGCACTTCTGATTTTCACATCAAATCGAAATTCAACAGCAATAGAGAAGATATCTTACAAAGAGCAATACAGTGTGTTACTTGGGCAAGAAATTTTACAGATAATGTAGAATTTTATGCAGAAGATGCTGGAAGAACGGATAATGAATACCTAGCTCGTGTAGCTGAAGCGGTTATAAAAGCAGGAGCTACCACCATTAATATTCCTGATACCACGGGTTATTGTCTTCCATTTCAATATGGAGAAAAAATTGCCTTTTTAATGAATAATGTTCCTAATATAGATAAAGCAATTTTGTCTTGCCATTGTCATAACGACCTTGGTTTGGCAACAGCGAATGCTATTCAAGGGGCAATAAGTGGTGCACGTCAAATTGAATGTACAATAAACGGATTGGGTGAACGTGCTGGAAACACCGCACTAGAAGAAGTTGTAATGGTAATTCAGCAGCATAAAAACTTGGGATTATATACATCTATTAAATCTGAGATGTTGAACCCCATCAGTAGATTTGTAGCTGATACCATGAGGATGCCTGTTCAGCCAAACAAAGCAATTGTTGGAGCAAATGCCTTTTCGCATTCGTCTGGAATTCATCAGGATGGGTTTTTGAAAGATGCCCAAACTTATGAAATTATTGCCCCAGAAGAAGTTGGAGCTGATACTTCAAAAATTGTGCTTACCGCAAGAAGCGGTAGATCTGCACTTGCTTATAGATTCAAAAAATTAGGATTTGATTATAACCGCAATGAAGTGGATAGCCTTTATGAAGCTTTCCTAAAAATAGCTGACGAGCTAAAAGAAGTAAATGACAACAATCTGTTGGATTTAGCAATTGCTTTTCAATCTTCAACTGTTACCGCTTAATTTTTTTTCAAAAAATGATAAAATTGAACTAATGCCATCAACCTTATTTGATAAAATCTGGAACAAACACATCGTAAATACCATTGAAAATGGACCTTCGGTGTTGTATATTGACAAACATTTTATTCACGAAGTAACTTCACCACAAGCCTTTAAAGGATTGGAAAATAGAGGTTTAAAGGTATTTCGTCCAAACCAAATTGTAGCTACAGCCGATCATAATGTTCCAACCGTTAACCAGCATCTTCCA